>CBETPM010000285.1:0-1503 GCA_965538135.1 Candidatus Bathyarchaeota archaeon | reverse complement strand
ATGAATGATAAATACTTAATGGAGTGCAATACAATGAGCATATCGCCAGTTAAACGTCTAATTCTCGAAACCATGTGGGCCCTTGAAAAACCCACTAAGGCTACTGAAATAGCGAAAAAAGCTGGGCTTGGATTTCCCTCTGTTATGATGCACATAATCGGGCTTTCTCGTATGGGTTATGTTTCTTCGCCGCAGAAAGGATATTATGCTATAACAGATAAGGGTAAGGGAATACTTGGTTTTCCAGAGATAGACAAGGAAACGGCCAACAGAATCTTATCTTATCTACCCATGGAAAAAGCATTCCACTTTTACGTAGACATTGGAAAACCATTAAACATCCACGCAGCAAGCCTTAACGATTTTTGCGACAAAATAATGAAAGCGGATTTAAGCTCTATAGAGTTCCACATTAACCGTGGAGATTTTGAAGCTTGGTTTATGGGTCTAGGTGATGTGGAACTGGCAAGGAAAACAATGATTGTTAAGGAGCAGAAAATGCCCTTGGAAGAACTGCGGAAAAAACTCTCCGAAATCGTGAAGAATCGGTGCGAAGAGCTGGCTAAAATAAGAAAGCAGTAAACCCGCTTATGCTGGTTTAAAGCTTTCCTTTAGCTTGTCTAGGACTTGCTGCAAAGTAGTATATTCCATCTCTTGAGGATTCAAACGGGCAGGTTCAAACTCTCCCATACGTCTAAGCATAGCCGCTTGCTCTAAAGCTTCTCTTCGCGCTAGGGCAAAGGCTGGATCATCGAATAAATCGGCAATCAGGGCCTTTCCACAGTCATCGCTTGCAATTTTTCCATTCGCTATTTGAAACCCTAATGCGGCGACTCTTGGAGGGCCGTCAAAGGCCGTGCACTTAGCATCTTTTAACCCTACGGGCATTATGGGTCCCCAGTGGCTTCCCCTCATCCATCCTTCAACAAGATAGCTGTGCATAAAGGGCACAAGAATTTCGCCTACTGCTGGAAGCCCGTGCTGTGCGCGTATAATCATTACAGGGTCATCTTTTCCTATGTATTTTCCCGCAATCTGCGAAAGCCTGGTTACGCTTCCTACAGCGCATATTAAGTTGTCTCTGGCTCGCCACACGCGTGAAATCATGTAGCGTTGTACTGTTCCAATTAATGCGATTAATTCGTACATTTCTTCTGGACATTTTAGTACGACTTTCTCGTTTTCTAAAGTGTCCATTACTTCGAATTTGAAACCTCCAGCCATGTTCGGGTCTATGACAAGCCCAGCCGTGTTCATGGGATCTGCAAAAATCTTGAAAAGCGGAAAGTTGAAGGCTCCACCGGAAGTTTTGTCTGCTGCCAATACCACTATGGGGTCTGAACCTCTTTCTTCTATCTCCATCTCTGCCACGCCTGGTCCCATTCCGCGGATGTTTCCGCTGAAGGCTGTTTTCAAAAGGTCTTGTCCTGCACCGTAGAGTTTCAGTTCTAAGGCCTTGTCAGCGGCTTCCTTAAAAGTGTCCCATGCCAGCTTATGGATTTC
>CBETPM010000284.1:0-1515 GCA_965538135.1 Candidatus Bathyarchaeota archaeon | reverse complement strand
ATTTCAACAAGGCTGAAAAACGGGTTTTTGTTAGGACAAAGGCTGTTATAGGCAGGAAAGTGCAGTTATGCCATCCGCAGAAGAGCATTCACATAGTTAACAGGATTTTAGACTCTTTTAAAAAGGGCAAGAGGGACGTGGCGGAGTTTTGGATTACCGTGAACAATCGTCTTGTACACATAAGGTATTTTGCCGTTAGGGACAAGAATGGGAAATATTTGGGAACCATGGAAGTTACGCAGGACATAACGGACATTAAAAAAATTGAGGGCGAGAAAAGACTGCTGGACTGGGAAAAATAATAAGACATGGATTTTATGGTTTGGCGACAAGCTAAAATCGACTCTCCCTCCCCTCTATAGATTTTGTCTCTAGCGTTATTTTAAAGAATGTGTGGGTAAGTTTTCAGGGGGAATAAGGCTGGAAAATTAATCTATAAGAGGGAATAATAAGTCATAAATCGTAATATAGGTTAAATCTTTTAAGGTTAATACAACTATACAGAGAAACGAAACTGGAAAAGGTTGATGTTAAATAATGGTTGGAAGTGGAGAAGAGGAGAAGATTACGCGCATATTAACAGACCCGAAGCTTTCGGCGATAAAGAGGATGCTGGAGAAGGATCATGCCATAGACTGCTTGTTTCTGCTTCACATGAACCGTGGCAAATGGAAGGAAGCGAAGGATTACATGCGTTCCCATAAGTTGACGCTTAGCGATGGAACTTTCCGTGCGAGAATGATTGAGATTGAGCAGTTGGGCTTGGCGAAAAGTGAACGCTTGGACCCGCTTAAAAGACGTTACATTATTACCAAGGAAGGCGAAAAGATAGCGAAGCTTCTTATGGAACTTTTCGAGAAGATGCGTTAGGGGCAAGTCAGCGCGCACTAGCAATTGCTGTACAACAATGCTTCTTTTGTTATGTTTTTAGGCATATTGCTGTTTGTTTTCATGATGGTTTTTTGTGGTTTTGTTTTACAAATGAGTAATATGGTGTATTAAGTCGTAAGATTTAAATCCGAAGCTTCCACTAAAATACACAATAACCCCAAAGGAGGGATAAAAGAAAATGAAAATATTGAAGAGTAAGAAAGCCCTAAGCCCCGTTGTAGCCTCAATCATACTCATCGCCGTAACCGTCGCCGTAAGCATAGCCGTAGCCGCATGGATGGGAGCACTAACCTTCACATTCATGGCAACAGAACAAGTGAAAATCACGAACGTTGTCTTTGGAAGTTCGGGTGGTTATCACATGAATGTAACTGTTCAGAATACTGGAACGTCGCCTGTGACATTGAATGAGCTTTGGGTAAATGGCGAAAAACAGACTTCATTTAGCAGTACGACCATAAGCGCAAACTCTCAAACGACTATCCATATAAGCTATTCGTGGACGGCTGGTAGCAATTACGAAATTAAGTTAGTGTCTTCGAAGGGTAACCAGTTCTATTATACAGCGACCGCTCCATCTTCGTAAATTCCCGTAAGTTTGTTGAGATTGGGGGTAGGGTTAAC
>CBETPM010000283.1:0-1518 GCA_965538135.1 Candidatus Bathyarchaeota archaeon | reverse complement strand
AAAGCGTTCTCTTGCATGAGGGTTTTTGGTGGGCTATAGAGTGATTGAAAACTCAAATGGGAAACTACTGATTTATGCTTCAAAGTTTGCTTTTCGCGAAGAAAGATTGAAGTCTGTGAGTGCGGCAGCGGAGAAGATGGCTGAAACTTTAAGGTTAGATTTGGAGTTTGTTGAGTTTAAAGAGAAATTTAAGCCGATTTACGTTTATTACAAGGATGGAGAAGAGGAGGAGCTTGTTCCAGTTTACTGTGATAAAGGCGGAAAATCAGATGTGAAAGAAGTTTTTAGGGCTTTAAGGAACATGATGTTTGTCTTGTCTTTCCATCCAAAATATTCAAGTTTGAAGCATATGAGAAAGGAGATTATGCAGTTTTCCTAAACTTTATGGACTGGTCTTCAAGGGTTATCTCGTAAATCTGGTTAACGTCAAAATCTATTCCTAGACTTTCATATTCTTGCTCTGTTAGGAAAAGGATTATTTTTGGAATTCTGAACTGGGTTTTTGCTGGAAACACGGGTAGTTGCTGTTGTAAAGCTTGAAGAACATCCTGCACAACTTTTGCTTCTTCTGTTTTGGGTCTAACCACGAAGCGGGGATTCGATTTTGTTCACTCTAACACGGAACATGGCTAATCTGAAAAGACATAGCCTACTCCCACTATTTACATTTTCTGAAAAGTGAACAGCGTCTTTCTGGTGTTTAAATGGAGTTCAAAGAATAGATTTTTGCTTGCTTAAAATGAGTTCTCATTTGTGAATTTTATTCCATTTCTATGGTTGCTGGCGGCTTGGGTGTAACATCATAATAAATCGTAGACACATTCTTGCACTGGGAAATTATCTTTTCAGCAACCATGTGTAAAGTGTTCCATGAAATTTCGGAAACTTGCGCTGTCAAGAAATCCTTAGTTTGCACGGCTCTTACTCCAACGATATACGGTTTTTTCTCTTGTAAATCCTTAACTGCACAAAAAACCCTTGCCACACTGGGATTTTCGGTTATTATCCTTCTTTGCAGCGAAACAAAATTTTGAATAGGCAGTTCATGGATTTTTCCATTCATGGTTTCAACCTTGACAGCCGAAACAAAACCATAACGCCGTTTTCCCCCCTCAACACCAGTAGCCTTATCCCGCAAAATCCTCACATGCACATTCCGCGAAGGAACATTAAGAAAGCGAGCAGCCGTTTCTTGAATATGCGAAGTAAGCCTCTTATCTAAAACTTCCTCATTATCCATTATAACAGCAAAATACTGGCTTGGCTTGTATTTGACAAACTCCGCCTCCACAATAGCAGTAGCCTTCTTCAAAGTCTCCAACTTGTCAACCTGAATTTCACCCACAACCCGAACAGACAAGCCTGGACCCGGAAAGGGTTGGCGCTCAGAAATTTCAGCGGGCAGCCCAAGATGTCTTGCCACCATGCGAACCTGCTCTTTATACAATGAGACAAGAGGCTCCACAACCTTGAAACCATACTTTTCCATAGGGTTTATTCCCATCTGCTCCAAAACAT
>CBETPM010000282.1:0-1546 GCA_965538135.1 Candidatus Bathyarchaeota archaeon | reverse complement strand
AAGGTTTGAATGCTGGAGCCCGCGAATATGGAGGCTTTATAGTTGGAGGAGATACAAATGAGGCTTCAGACCTTGTCATTAGCCTCTCAGTTTTTGGAATTGCAAAAAAGAGTAGGCTAAAGTTACGTAGCGGTGCAAGGGTTGGCGATCTTGTAGCTGTCACGGGCTTTTTTGGAAAAACTAGTGCTGGCTTAAAAATTCTTTTAGAAGGCTTAAAAGCAGAAGGCGAAATTCGAAAAATTCTTGTTAACTCTGTTTTGTTGCCTTACGCAAGACTTAAAGAAGGCTTAGCCTTAAGCGAAACAGATGCAGTCACAGCTTCTATTGATTCAAGCGATGGTTTAGCGTGGAGTCTCTACGAGATTGTGAAGGCTAGCGGCGTTGGATTTTTAATAAACCAGCTGCCAGTAGCGGAGGAAGTAAAAAAGTTTGCAGAAGTTAATGATTTAGACCCGTTAGAGTTGGCACTTTATGGTGGAGAAGAATACGAGCTGGTTGTTACTGTAAAACCAGAACTTTGGAATGAAGTGAAAAAGGCTGTTGCGAAAGTTGGTGGTAGGCTTTTGCTTATTGGAAAAGTTATTGCAGAAAAGGCTGTGTTTTTAGAAGAGGGTGAAAAAAGACGCATCATAGAGCCTAAGGGCTGGGAGCATTTTAGAAGTGGTAACGTTTAATTTTAGAGTAAACCATAATTATAATCGAATAAACCATGCGAAAGCTTGCTGAATATTCTACGGTTCAAAAGGCCAAGTTTTATGAAAAACTTTCCAACAACTGGGTTAGATGCAGTTTATGTGAAAGAAGATGTGAAATCCCTCAAGACTCAAAGGGTTTTTGTAAAACACGAGTAAACATAGACGGCGAACTTTACACTCTTGTTTACGGCGACATCAGCGCCATTGAAAGCCGTCCCATAGAAATAAAACCCTTCTTCCATTATTGGCCTGGCTCCACAGCTTTAACTTTTTCTACATGGTCATGTAATTTGGACTGTATTTGGTGTCAAAACTTTCATCTTTCCAAACAACAACCAAATCCAGCGACTGCCTTCTTTTATTCTCCAGAAAAAATGGTTGAGTTAGCTCTTTATAACGGGGATATTGGTTTATGTGCAAGTTTTCAAGAACCAACACTTCTGTCTGAATGGGTTATTTCAGTTTTTAAATTGGGCAAGGAAAAAGGGATAAATTATTGCTGTTATGTTTCAAATGGTTACATGACCCTTGAAGTTCTCAAAGCGCTTCACGAGGCAGGGTTAGATGGGCTTAAAATTGACATAAAGGGCGGCGATGAAACTTATGAAAAATATTGTAGGGGTGCAGATGTAGAGAAAATTTGGCGCAATGCTCGAGAAGCCAAGAAAATGGGGTTGCATGTTGAAATTGTAAATTTGGTTGTTAGCGACGTCAATGATGACGAGGAAACTTTAAGATGGGTTATTGAAAAACACTTAAAAGAAGTTGGAGCTGAAACGCCACTGCATTTTACACGTTATTTTCCAGCATACAAATTTAACAATGCACCGACAAAAGTTGAGGTTTTAGAA
>CBETPM010000281.1:0-1564 GCA_965538135.1 Candidatus Bathyarchaeota archaeon | reverse complement strand
TATACTCTCTCGCGGGCAGGTTTAGTCGTTTTTCTTTCGTAGGGGAGCACTAAAAGGTTGTTGGTTAAACGGCTAAAGGAAAAATATTAGAGCTACGCCTTGAAACAATATGCCTCCATTGTTCTCCAAGCCATGCAGCTCTTGCTTTAGCCGTGAAAACAGCACCATCTCTAGTCCAGCGAGCACCAGCTTCTTTGAGTCTTAATTCTCCAAGTCTTTTAGCCGCACTTTCAATAGTGCCACTTCCGATAAAATAACCTTCTTCTCGAAAACGAGCATAATCCATACGTTTTTTGTTATTGGTATAAAAAGTAACCGCGGCATGAACAGCCTTGGAGACCGCAGGTTTGTCTGCAAAAGAATTACATTCAAAAATCAATTCATCAATTCGTCCATTCCACAACAGAGCTTTGGTTTTCTCTATCCAATTCTTGTAATCATCACATTCAACTCCAAAAGCATCTTCAGCTATTTTGTAGAGATATTGTGAAGCATGATACCAATCAAGAATTTGTGTCGCATCGGGATAATAAAGTTCTACCATATTCCAGATCCACTTTGCGCCATCGCTTATAAATACCCGTTCTTCATAAAAGTCTATCTGGCGTTGATATCCTGTTGCCCAAAAAAGTTCACCAAATTCTTTCGGTTCTAGTTTGTCGCAGTGATAAGATATGTTTTCGGCTTGAAGATTGTTTTGTTCGCCTACCTTACTTCCATGATGCCTTGGTTTTGAATAACGAGTAACTTCTTCCACCTTGTACCATGCTAATGCCTTGAATTCTTTCCACCCTTCCTGTAAAGGAGCCATAAAACCGTCTATGGAGCCATAAATTCGCCCTTCTATCTCTGTCTTTTCTTCTCTTTGTCGCTTTAGTAGACAGTTTTCATCCTGACTTTGTTTGATGAGTTCCTGCTCTATCTCATTTTGAATAGCACCAAATCTTTCTGTTTCTTTTCGCAATGTATTATCGCTAATCGGGAAAAGGAGAAATTTCTCTATTTTTTTTGAGGCTTCTTCAAAAGGGGTGCTCACTCCTTCTAAAGCCAATAGTTCCGCCAAACTCGGCGTGACTTGCCCTGCTGAAAATCCCATTTTCTGATCCAGATAGGCAAAGCCTTTTGCATCTTCTTCGCTTGTTTTTTTGTAACGATAATAATGACGTTCAAAGCTAACCTTACCGAAAACACTCCAGATAACAGCTGGACGATACGAGTGAAAATAAAAGTCATTTTCAAGGGCTGAGTTTTTTACTTCCTTATGTAATTCAGCATCTGCATCTTCTAAAAAATTAGCCATACCCGCAAGACCTACTTGACGTTGAAGTTCACGCATCGCATTTTCTACATCAAATAGTGTGTCATCTGAACCAAATCCGCAACGTTTTATTTCCTCTGCGACAGCTTTACCCATTGCTTCTACTTTCTTTGTGTTAAACTCCATTTTGAGACTCCTGTAAGTAGAGTGTTTTTCGACAAACATATACTAACAGGTGTCTCTTTTTTTTGTTGCTTTTTTCCAACAACCTTTTAGTGCTCCCTGCTTCCGCCGCCATGACCAATG
>CBETPM010000280.1:0-1568 GCA_965538135.1 Candidatus Bathyarchaeota archaeon | reverse complement strand
GAATTTTCATTAGCCATAATCCTCTCCATAAAAGCCATTATCTTCGCCAAAAAAGCAAAAACAACACAAACCTTCAAAAATCACCATTTCCTTAATCCAACCTACTATTTTAGACGCTTTTAGACGCCGTTATAAATTTAATTCCATGGATTGCTGAAGATTTGGGAAATTTAAGCGAGGATTTAAATTTGTTCGGTCCGCCAAAGTTGTTGGTAACGTTGAATTATCAACACGGTGAAAGTGGTAAAAGTTTTAAATGGTTAAGTGTTAGATGTTGTTGATGTGTATATGTCGGTTAACGTGAAACGTCTCTTATTAGATGTGCTTAAGCCCCGCGAAATTTCAATTGTTGAGTTGGCAAGAGCTATAGGAGCGGTGGACGGAGTGGAAGCTGTGGATATTGTTGTCAGCGAAGTTGACTCTAAAACTGAAACAATTAAAGTAACAGTCAGCGGGCCTAAAATAGATCATGATTCGGTTTCAAAAATCATGGAGAAATATGGTGTTTCTATTAGAGGAGTAGATGAAATAAGTGTAGCTAAACCTTAATTATGTTTTATTATTTGTTATTGTTTAGATAATCATCTGGATTAGAAAACCCGCGAGAAAAGCTAGCACGCCGAAGACTACCATTCTTAACCCTTTGATAACGGGATTTTGTTTACTAACTCTTCCCATGTATGTTCCAGCAGTGAAAAGAATGGAGAGGGCTAATGCTACTGAAATCCACGAGGCTATAGCTCTTTCCATTAGTTGAAGTGTTGCGAGAAGTATTGGAAGGGATATTATGCAACAGCACATGAGAGGAGTTAGGAAGTTTAAAAATGCAAGTATTGTCGCGTATGCCTTATAGTTTTCAGTTATCACCGTACCGTCCAGTTTTCTGAAAAGCGCCTTTTCTAAGTCAACTATACGTCTTTCCCTTTCTAACATTTCGGACTCGTAAACGCTTATACCAGTTGATATTCCGAGAGCAAAACTGCTTGCGACCATGGTGCCTATTATCAAGCGCAAATCCTGGTTTATGGCGAGTATGGAGCTTATCACAATGCCTAGTAGGACAAAGGTTGAATCAAAGAGCGTGTTGATGAAGAATCTGCGGAGTATAGGCCCGATTTCTCTGCTTTTTTCAAGTAGAGCATGCAAGCCCAAGGGATTATCCCATTTCCTCCGCATTTATAATAGTCGCTTTTCTAACTAATAATCTCATGGCTTTTCGCCATTTAATATGGCGAAGAGACTATTGAATATTACGCATGCTTAAACTTGGAGAATATAAATGTGAATTAAGGGTATAAAAGCTGGTTGATAATAAAAAATGGAGCCGGTTCATAAACCAGTGCTTCGAAACGAAGTTATCAAAATTTTAGACCCACAACCAAAAAATGATTATGTGGACTGCACGATTGGGGAAGGAGGTCACGCAGAAGCGATATTAGAGCGGATACTGCCTAAGGGACGGCTTTTAGGAATTGATCTGACCAAAGAGCTAATTGAAGCTTTAAAAATAAAATTTAAAGAATATGCAAAAAACCTGGTTTTAGTTTGCAATGATTTCTCTAATTTAA
>CBETPM010000279.1:0-1568 GCA_965538135.1 Candidatus Bathyarchaeota archaeon | reverse complement strand
AAAAAAAAAAAAAAAAAACCCCCGCCACAGGTGAAATAATCCTCCCAAAATACAAAGAAATACAAATACAAGACATCCACATCGGAAACTACACGCCAAACGACCTAGAACTAAAAATCAGACTAAAGGCCAAAAGAAAAGAAATAGCCATATGCCAACTAACCTAAGAACCCAAAATATAACTTACTTCCTTAAGCCTATCCAACAAAAGCCTACCTTTCTCTGTGGCATAGTACATAACAGAACCATCATCACTACAAACCTTTTTGACAAGCCCCTGCTTTAAAGTAACAGACAAATACTTGCGAAGCGTAGAATAACTCAAATTAGCCTTATACATCAAATGGGTCGCCTTAGCACCCTTTAAAGACAAAGTTAGAATATCCATCAGAATCCGAACCTCGCCGCGACGATGACGACCCATACCGAACCGTTCCAGCAAACAAAAGGTAAAAGTATACTTTGTTTAAGACGCATTTAAAACTTGCGAAATTCCAAAAAGCCTTCTTCTAATCATGGAAATAACCAAAAATGGGTATAAAAGAACATTAAACCAGTAAAATGTGTTTTGGGCTTCTTCCAAAGTGTAATAATGTTAAGGTGTAAAAACACTCTTTACATCGTTTCTAAATTCTTATATTCGACTTTGTTTTTGAAAAGCAATGTGAGCCTAATTTCAAAGTTTGACCCCTGGCGTTCTAAGCTTTGCACATGCCCGCCCAAGTTAACTTTTAATCCATACACTGGTTGTGACCATGCCTGTGTTTATTGTTACGCATCCAGTTATATACCAAAATTTTATGATTGCCGACCTAAGGCAAACCTAATTTCAAGATTAAAGAAAGAAGCTGTAAAGCTAAGGGGCGAAATAATCTCCATATCCAATTCTTCGGACCCCTATCCCAATTTAGAAGCTGAAACCGGTTTGACAAGGCGATGTTTAGAAATTTTATCCAGCCAAAACTGTAGAATTCAGATAATCACAAAGTCTGACATGGTTATTAGAGACATTGACCTTCTAAATAAACTTCCCTCAATGGTTTCCTTAACAATTACAACCGATAAGGACAGTACAGCAAAGGTTATAGAACCAAACGCCCCGTTACCTTCCAAACGATTAAAAGCCATTGAAAAACTGGTCGGCAAGGGTGTCCCAGTTTCTGTACGCATAGACCCAGTAATCCCATATGTAAATGACAATCCGGAAAAGCTAGTGAAAACGTTAGCTTCTTTAGGTGTTAAACATGTAACGGCTTCAACGTATAAAGTTAAGCCTGACAACTGGCAGAGAGTAAGCATCGCCTTACCAAAAATTGCTGAAAAACTGAAACCTCTTTATTTCGAGAAGGGAGAAAGAATAGGGCAATATACTTATTTGCCTAAGGATTTGCGAGTTAAACTTCTGAAGAAATTACACGACTTGACAAAGCAGTATGGCTTAAAGTTTGGAACTTGCAGGGAAGGCTTAACCTTTCTAAACACTGCCACATGCGACGGTTCATGGCTACTGAAAAAACATGAAACATTTGGCGCCGGGTATTAGAGCCCAGTCGTAGTTTTTTCATCCA
>CBETPM010000278.1:0-1571 GCA_965538135.1 Candidatus Bathyarchaeota archaeon | reverse complement strand
TTGAAGTTATATTTCCACACATGGTGCCTAACTGTTTTTTATAATCGTTCACTATGGTCTCGTTTGGAAAGGCAATATTAGGATATGTTGTGTTCCAGTATGTGGCGTGTGTTGCGAATATTACTTTTAATCCCATTATTTTTGTGTAGTTGAGAAGAGGTTCAACTATGCCACTATCCACAATGTTTTCGCAAAATATTTTGACACCGTCAAAACCCATGCCTTTAATTAACGCTAAATCAGCGATAATTTCTGTCATGTTACATTTTCGTGTCCAATAGGGTTGGTAAGAACAGAAGGCTAGAGATTTTGCTTCATAGTTTGTGGTATATAGAAAAAATGCGACTAATAAAATGGAAAGGATAAAAATGACTAACAGAGTTTTTCCTAGACGATGTTTTTCCATGGCTTGTGTAGTAACTAAATCAGTTATATAAAATTATGGAAGAATTTACCCTACGAACGCTGTGTTTGCTAATATCTTCTTTGTCGGTAGCCGCCTCTTCTTCCACCAAAGCTTCTGCCACGCCGGAAAGGACGTCTCTGCTGCTCATACACTTTGCTAGACAAATTGTTTTCAGTGTTCACTTCACCCTCAAAGGCTTCCTCTGCAACTTCTAACGTGCCATACCTTCCCACATTCAAGCGCATATTACCTCGGAACAATGTTACATAACCGTTTCCAATATTTACCGTGTCGCCTTCGTTTACTTTTTCGATGTTGTCATCCCATAGGGTTAAGTAGACGCATCCTGTTTCATCGCCGATTAAGGCGTCGCACACTTTGTGGGGTGCGCCGTCCCTTCCAGCTGCTATGTTTCTAATTTCGCTTTTTGAAACCACTTTTGCTTTAACGTTTACTGCTCTAGAAGAGGGGGTCAATTCACCTATTTTCACGTCTACGGGTTGTCTACTTCCAGAAAAACCTTCAACGGCCAAACTATTCAACACCTACATACTTTACAGCAAGATTTAGCGTAGATAAACACTTAAGGCTTTTGGTCGTTGAAGCTGGAGATTTCTCTGCACAATCCCTTTTCTGTTTGTGTCTCGCAATCAAACTTCTACGCTTTAATAGTCGAAACTTTCTGTCTAGTCAGTATTGCTAAATTTAAAAATGCCCTTTTTCTTGAGCCAGAACCAAAAAACCATGTAAAGTAACAGGTAGCTTGTTATGCTTCCTCCGAAGATCAGAGGTTCGATTCCTATGCTAAAAGGAAAATTGCTGGCGAGCATGAGTATGCCAACTGCGACAAATGGCGCAGCAAAAAAGCCCGCAGCGAAAAAGATAAGGAAGGTTATCCTTGATCGAATCTGGATTTTCTTCTCTGAGATGAGTATGCCTATAAATATTCCAAGTAGGATTAAGCCAATTGTCGAAATCCATCTTATAAGAGTGTCATACTCACTTCCTAGAATGTTGAATAGTCTGAGAAACCGTAACAATATGAAGAGCCAAAGGGCACAAACGGACGCCCATAACGCCTCTCTTAAACTCACTTTCTCTATAACCTCATTATTTTTATGTTACTCACTATTTAAATACTTTAAAAAAAGGCATTTTATGATTC
>CBETPM010000277.1:0-1580 GCA_965538135.1 Candidatus Bathyarchaeota archaeon | reverse complement strand
ACGAGAAGCCTTGCTTGTGTTGTCTTTCCGCATCCATCAAGTCCTTCAATGCAAATGAAAAAGCCTTTCTTCTTCATGCTGGCCATTCCTTCAGCGTTAGGCATTATAAGAGCGAAAATGCATTTAATAATTACTTAAAAATGCTGGAGAAAAACCGATGTCCAGAAATTATTGGGGTGAAATAAAGGATCCAGTACATGGATACGTCTACATAACAGAACTGGAGAAGGAAATTATTGATTCCTTTCCAGTTCAAAGACTACGCAGGCTACGTCAACTGGCAGGAGCTGAATATGTTTATCCTGGTGCTAATCACACGCGTTTTGAACATTCAGTAGGCGTTATGTACCTGGCTGGAAAGGTTGTGGAAAACCCGAATATTGGACAGAAAATAAACGAGGACGAGGCGGAAATGGTTAGGATTGCCGCGCTGCTCCATGATGTGGGACATGGCCCTTTCTCCCATGTTTTTGAATATTTATTGGACAGGGAACTTGGAGGGAAGACTCATGAGGACATGACAAGGTGGATAATCGCCACCAGCGAACTAAAGGACATTTTAAATAAGGCTGGTTATGACCCAGAAGAAATAGGAAGGTTGGCAACAAACGCGCTTGAAAAGCCCAGTAAAGCTTTTTTGGGGCAGATAATAAGCAGTGCTGTTGACGTGGACAAGCTTGATTTTGTTGTAAGAGATACCCACCACACGGGTGCAGAGTACGGTTTTGTAGACGTTTTCCGGCTAATTCACGCCTTTGACGTTTTAAATGGAGAATTGGCAGTGGATCTAGGCGCCCTTTCAGCCTTGGAATCCTTCATAATAGCAAGAATAGAATCCTTCAAGAGCATATACTTCCACCGTGTTGGAAGGGCTGCCCAGATAATGTTGGCTATGGCTATGGAA
The DNA here is from genome assembly GCA_965538135.1 of Candidatus Bathyarchaeota archaeon. Classification (GTDB taxonomy): domain Archaea; phylum Thermoproteota; class Bathyarchaeia; order Bathyarchaeales; family Bathycorpusculaceae; genus PIXZ01. The sequence goes on along the minus strand of CBETPM010000277.1, from coordinate 676 downwards.
AGGGCTAACGAAGAACTTGGCTTAACCAGTTTTAAAGCTCCAGAAGAATATTTGGCCATGGATGACTACACGGTTTGGACTATGCTGAAAAACTGTGAAAAATCCCGTGAAATTATAGAAAGCCTTGAAAGACGGAAAATGCTTAAATGTGCTTATGAAAGGACTTTTTATCAGAAAGACGCTGTGATTTCAAACATTTTCAGCAAAGAAGCTCACAGAAAAGAGTTGCGGGAAGACATAGCGAAAAAAGCTGGAGTTGACACTGTAGCGGTGATAATTGACGTGCCCACCGTTCCCTCAGTTCCCTACCACCATTCAGTTCTTATGGAGCCTATGGAAATTCCAACTTTCTACAAGACGTGGGAGGGAAACAAGATTCCGCAGCGTCTAAGTGAAATTTCAAAAATTTTCGAGGTTCTCAAGGGTTTCATAAATATTCTTCGCGTTTATACATACGAGGAAAACCGCGAAAAAGTTGGGGAAGCGGCAGTAAAGATTTTAGGTGGAATTCCGACATCAGCAAAAGTATCCTATTAGAAGGACGAGAAATGAAGCCTATAGTTTTGAAAGGAAGAAAAATTGTGGAAGGCCACTGCAAAGCCGAAGCGTTAGTGTCTAAAAAGCCCATAAGCTTTCTTGGTGGAGTGGAACCAGCTGACGGCAAAATTGTTGAGAA
>CBETPM010000276.1:0-1588 GCA_965538135.1 Candidatus Bathyarchaeota archaeon | reverse complement strand
CCATAGTTTTCTTAACAAACTTCATATTCGCATACTTTGGCGCAAGAGGAATAAGTGAAAGCTTAGAGAACGCTGTTGCCATGACCCTACGTTTCATAGTTCTCATCGAGTCCTTTTCCGTATTCTTCTTAACGACTTCGCCAGACCATCTTGGCTTGGCTCTAGAACAGACACATGTGCCTTACGAGTTTACCTTCGCTTTCACCACTGCAGTGCGTTTCGTCCCAGTATTAGCCGAAGAAGCCCAAACAATAATGGACGCCCAAAAGGCAAGGGGTCTAGAACTTGAACGCGGAAACTTTCTGAAAAGAATTAGAAACTACATTCCAATCTTAATACCCCTAATAGTAAGCGCCATTCGAAGAAGTTTAGAGCTTGCTGAAGCCATGGAATCCCGTGCTTGGGGAGCCACTAAAAACCGCACAAACCTTTACAAGTTAAAAATACATAAAGGCGACTTTGTCCTTATAGCCCTAACCATTGGAATTTTAGCTGCTGCTATATACGTGTACCTATACATTCCAATACCATCAATAAACCAACTTTTAACAAGCCTAAGCTAAACCGCAAGATTTTTAACAAAGCCAAATTGTAATGGGTTTTCGGAGCCCTAGAAAATTGGAATGGTTAAAAGCTGCTGCAGAAGAAATTATTGCCGGAATAAGAAGCGCCATACAAGAGCTTAACAAAAAAGAAGTGGAACGCCTAATCGAACTTTTGCTTGCTGCAAAAAACAAAAAAATCTTCATCGTAGGCATGGGAAGAAGCGGATTCGTAGCCAGAGCCTTCGCTCTAAGACTAATGAACTTGGGATTCAACGTCTACTTCTTGGGAGAGACAATAACACCAGCAGCAGAAAAGGGTGACCTTCTAATAGCTATTTCAGGAACAGGTGCCACAAAAATGGTTTTAACAGCCGGAACAGCAGCAAAGGATATAGGCGCCACAGTAATTGCAATAACCTCCTTTCCAGAATCACCCTTAGGAAGGATGGCAGACCTCATAGTAACAATTAAAGGAAGAACGAAGGCAGGTTGGCCGAAAGAAGAGGACTATTTGGCTAGGCAGATTATAGGTGAGAAAGAACCTTTAACTCCTTTAGGAAGCATCTTTGAAAACAACTGCATGGTCTTTCTCGACGGTTTAGTTGTAGAGTTAATGCATAGGATGGGAAAAACTGAGGAGGATTTAAAGCGTAAACATGCTACAATAGAGTAGGAAGTTAGCGGTAATGCGTGCTAAATGGAAAAAGAAAAAAATGCGCAAACAGAAAAAGAAAAGGCAGAAAAGAAGAGCAAGATATAAGTGAGCTTACTTTTTAAGATTTTCTTATGTATTGCTCTTGAAGTTTTTCGCTTTTCCCTTCTTAATTTTTTAAGCAACCCTTCTTGGAAGCCTTGGTTTTCAAACATGTTCGGTGTCTTTTGCTTCTTTAGTGTTTAAAAGACCGCTAGGTAAAGTGGGTTTTTCTGTTCTTTAAATGTTTGATAGTGTTAATCTTGCTAAATATTAGGCGTGCATATAACTTATTAAGACTTGCTACACACTATATTAAATGCTGAAACAGCAAACCCTAAACCCCTATAAG
>CBETPM010000275.1:0-1589 GCA_965538135.1 Candidatus Bathyarchaeota archaeon | reverse complement strand
TCTTTCCCAAGGATTATAGCGGTGGTTTCCGCGTTAGCTTTTCCAGCTATTTCATGGGCTTTTGTGAGCATCTCGTAGGTTATATCGCGAATTTGTCCTTGCCTATGTTCGGCTAAAACAAATATTTCCGCCATTTTAGATAAGCCCCCTAGTTTTTAGGATTTCAGCAATTTTAGCGGCAACCTCTTCTGGAGCGCCCTTAATGAATTCTGCCTGTTTTTCCACTGGTGGCACGTAAAGCTTCTCTATTTTCAGCCAGGAACCCTGTGAGCCAACATCTGCTTCTGCCAAGCCCGTGTCCGCTAAGCCTAAAACTTTAATTTCTTTCTGCATGGCTTTGCGGATGCCCATTATCGAAACATATCGTGGCTCGTTAATTCCGGTGGACACAGCAAATAACGCGGGCAATTTTACTTCCAAGATTTCCTCCAAGCCGCCTTCCAGTTCACGGTTAACTTTTGCTGAACCATCGCTTAGTTCAAGCTTTTTAACCATAGTTGCGTGGGGTATGCTCAACATTTCCGCTAAGATTTGCCCAACAGCAGCGTAGCCATCGTCGCCCGCCTGCAACCCTGTTAGGATTATGTCGTAGTGCATGTTTTTTATGACGCTGTGCAAAATTTTTGCAGTAGCATAGGCGTCTGAACCTTCAAATTTTGGGTCTGTTAAACGTATAGCTGTGTCTGCTCCTCTGGCTAAACACTTGCGCAGAGTGGAATCTGCTTCTTGTGGTCCTATTGTTATGGCTGTTACTGTTCCACCGAATTTCTCTTTTATTCGTACTGCCTCTTCCAGTGCGTAGTCGTCCCATTCGTTAATGTCATAGACTAAGCCGGTTTTCTCTATGGTTTTTCCGCTAGCGTCGATTTTTAGTTCTGCTTCGGCTGTTTCTGGAACATGCTTAACACAAACAATAATGTCCAAGCATTTATCCTCTCCAAATTGGTTTTGTTGAGACTTGTCAAATACGGTTTCATATAATTTTTGCTTAAAAACACACAATTCTGAACATTTTAAAATGGGATTACACAAAATTTTCGTATAGTTTAAATCTATCAATGGGAGTATCATTTTCATGTCACCAGCTAAATCGAAAGAAGCTATTTTGGAGAAAGCATTGCACTATTTCATTGTTGAAGGTTGGAACTGCGCCGAGTCGGTGCATATGGCGATTTTCCGAGAATACTACAACATTGATGTTACACTGAAAACTGTCACAGCTTATGGCGGAGGCATAGTCGACCAGTACGGCTCAATCAACTGCAGTCAACTAACCAAAGTGCAGGCAGTAGAAAACAAAAAATAGAGGGGGGAGGGGGTACCTATTGAAAGAAAAAACAGCAAATAATGTCCACAAAGCTTTTGTGGAAGAAGCAAAAGCTCATCAGAGGCTTCTGATGTACGCTGAAAAAGCCGAAGAAGAAAATCTGCCTCAGATAGCCAGTCTTTTTAGGGCTGTAGCCAAGGCTGAAGGTGTCCATGCGCGAAGACACTTTGCTCTTTTAGAGGCAGTTGCAGACACGCAAGCGAATCTGGAGAAGGCATTTCAAACAGAGAAGGCTGTTAATGAAATCTATTATCCCGAAATG
>CBETPM010000274.1:0-1605 GCA_965538135.1 Candidatus Bathyarchaeota archaeon | reverse complement strand
AAAATTAAACTATGAAAGGGCATTACTGAAAACCAGTACAGCCTCCCTAAAAGTCCTAAAGGCCTGAATGTAGCAGTTTGCACAAGTTCATTATTTGTTATCTTAAACTCTAGCCAAGCTTCTCCTGGCAGTTTCATTTCAGCAAATAAAAGTAATCTGCCTTCATCCTTATTGGCATATAATACTCTCCAAAAATCTACCACGTCCCCGGGTTCGATTGAATCAAGACTAGTTCTTCCTCTTCTAAGACCAACTCCTCCGACCATTTTGTCTAAGAATCCCCGCAGTTTCCAAAGCCAATTGCCATAGTACCAACCAGTTTTACCACCGATACTCCAGATTTTATTCAAGCAAAGTGCCCTGTCATCCGTCATGCTTCTTCTTTGGTCTGTAAAACAACCAAATGTTGGGACTTCAATGAAATCCGAGACATTGAAGTCAATACCGCTGCTTGAATAGGAGTCTTTCCAGCTTGAAACTATCTCATTACTCTCAATTTTTCTGAAAGCTTCTTCCAGTGCTGCCTCATATGTTATTGGTTCAACTCCGAGAATGGTATTGATGCGATTATCGCTGCACACGACTTCAACCTTCATGCTGTTAACAAGCGATACGGCAAGTTTGTATGAGGTAGATGTAACAAAATAAAGCCAGTATGATGAAAGTCGCGGCGTCATAATGGGAACAACAAGAATGCGACGCCTTAGATTTCTGCTTTTGGCAAAACCAAGGAGCATTTCTTTATAGGTCAGCACATCAGGACCACCAATATCAAAACTCTCGTTGTACGTTTTAGGATTGAATAAGGATTTTGACAAGAAAGTAATCACGTCTGATACACCGATAGGTTGGCATTTCGTTTTTAACCATTTTGGGGTAATCATAATTGGCAATTTTTCAACGAGATCTCTAATGATCTCAAAAGAGGCACTTCCTGAACCAATTATTATTCCTGCCCTGAGTGTTGTGAAATTATACGCCCCCTTGCTTAACTCAGCTTCAACATCCTTTCTTGAACTTAAGTGCTCAGATAGTTCTGTTTCATTCACGATACCACTGAGGTAGATGATGTGTTTGACCTGAGTTCTTTCAAGTGCATTTCTAAAATTTATTGCTGAGGTTTTCTCTAAGGACCTGTATTCATTGGAGGAAGCCATGGAATGAACAAGATAATAGGCACCATCTATGTCGGATGGTATACGGTCTAGTGATTTCTCGTCCAATAGATCAATTTCGATAACAGAAAGCTTCTCCTTGATAGATTCAGGCGGATTGAACCTTTTTAAGTCCCGAACACAGCATATGACTTCATGGCCACCTTCAACTAAAGTGGGAAGAAGACGCTTTCCAATGTATCCTGTTGCACCTGTTAGTAATATTTTCATTGTTCTCTAGTTACCAGCAACGGACACAGGTAAATGCATGTGCATAAATGTTAGCAAAATGCATTGCATTTACTTGTTGTTATATGCCGGTTTTCCTTCATTCGCTATTGTATTTTACAGGCTGTTTTATTCTCATAATATTTGATATATTGCTTTACTCCGCTGCTTGGTAAATTTCATTAAAATTAACCAATATTAAAAGCACTCTTGATTCATTTCC
>CBETPM010000273.1:0-1608 GCA_965538135.1 Candidatus Bathyarchaeota archaeon | reverse complement strand
TGAACAAGCTACAAATATTTCTAGGGATTATCATCCGAAATACTTCTGCATAGGAAATGAGGTTGACACCTACTATTGGAATTGCAGCCAAGAAGACTTCGACAATTATGTCAGCCTGGTAGGCGAAACTTACGATAGCATTAAAGCAGTTTCCCCTCAAACAAAAGTGTTTGTGGTTTTCAGACTCTTAACCATAGTTTCCTATAACGGCTGGTTTCTAATTGAAAAATTCGACAAAACCAAAATAGACCTCTTTGGCTTTACTTCTTATCCCTACATGCTCGGCTATCCGGGTGACGCTTGGTATGAAAAACCCGATGACATGCCACTCGACTACTACACACGCATAATGAACTATACCGGCGACAAACCCATAGTTTTCAGCGAAATAGGATGGACAAGCTCTGCACTCTTAGGAGGGGGCTCCGAAAAAGAACAGGTGGATTTTCTCTTATGGTTTTTAAACTACACTAAAGACATGCCTCTAGAAATTGTAAGCTGGCTGTGTCTGCACGATATCCGCCCGCCAGAAGAGGAAACAGATCCCGATGCGAAGCCCAACGATTTTGCTGGACTAAAATATATGAATGGAACAGAAAAGGAAATTTGGAGTTACTGGCAAGCACTTTACACAATTCCAGAGTTCCCTGCTCCACTTTTAATTCTGTTCTTCTTTTTAACTACGCTGATTGTTGCAGCAATACTGGTTAAAAGCAGGCAAACCGAGACATTCCGAAAACGTAAATAAGAATTATGTTTTATTGATTCTGCAAAGTTTTTGTATGGTAGTACATTCGTCTTCCCGTTGTTGATTCTGTCAAGAGTGTTTTTGGGGATTCCTGCTTTAACACATTTTTCGCTTGACGACCGCTGTGGCAAAAGAAACAGCCACAAACATTGTGAGAAGTAGTGGCAACGTTGGAAATTCTGGGACAACCCAGAGGTTTGACTCTGTGATTTGGAAAAACAACGACCACTTAGTAAACAGCCCGTCGTTCAAAACATAAGTATGCATTGTATGATTCATTTCCACTAAGATCCCTGTTGATTTATCCCAATAAAAGTTCAGGGACTCATAAAAATAATAACCCATCTTCTCATCTACCTCTTCGACGGTGATATTCAAATGGTTTGTCTGTCTCATACCATCAGGATAGAACCTATCCACTGTCTCATTTATCGTCCATGTTAAGTAGTCTGGAGATTCATAAATGGGATCACTAACATTAAGATTGGCTCCGACAAGGCTCATGTTCATGGTTCCCTCCCCAGTTTGTATATTAATCCATTCGATGCTGTTTTTTTGGGTTCCATTCTTGAATTGCACCGTGGATTCTAGCGTAACGTTTGTTCCAACAATGTTTTGAACTGTAAAATTCATCCACTCTGTTTCATTATATTTTAACAAATTACTTGGAGGTGCAACTGGATAGGAAGAATTCCAGTAAACTCTGATGTCGTCGTAAAAAGCCCAGTCATTTACACTAACTCCCGGTGTTCTAACTGCAAATGCAGACTCGACAATCGCCAAAAGTAATAAGAAAGCTGCACAAAAACTGGTAAAGATTTTCTGTTTCATATTTCATTCGCTAATCATCTGTTGATTTA
>CBETPM010000272.1:0-1628 GCA_965538135.1 Candidatus Bathyarchaeota archaeon | reverse complement strand
TTGTTTCTCTAATTATTTCTTCTGGAGTTGCTGTTCCGGGGTTTAAAACAAGGTTTGACGGAGAAGGTTGTGGAGGCATCCAATACTGCTGTCTGTAGGCGTTCCCAGTGGATTCCACATTATCCTTCAGCGCCGTATAGGTGTCATAAAGATAGTTTCGGAGAACACCTTTCTCAATCAAAGCTGTTTTTTGTGTACGGTGCCCTTCATCATCGAAGGGTCTCGTTCTCCAGCCACCGTAAAATGTTCCATCGTCAAACAAACTAATGTTTTGAGACGCTATCTGTTCTCCAATCTTGCCGGATAAGGGCGACCTACCCTTCTGAACCCAATCCGCATTTAAAGGACCGCTAAGGATAACCCCAACTATGTTTGCGAAAACCTTGTTTCTAACTATAACAGGTATTTCACCGCTTTCAATAGGTTTAGCATTCAAAAACTTCACAGCTTTTTCCGCCGCTTTTTCAGCCATCTCTTCCAATTTCATTTCCTTGTAGAAGCGTGTTTCACAATCCTCCGTTCCGGTGCTCTTTTCACCAGCCTCTTCAGCTTTCGCCCTCAGCCAGACCGCTAAAAATGTTTCTTTTCTTTTATTTTTGTCGCCATAACTATTTACAATGTTGGTATGTGCTATAGTGGCTCTTAATAGTCCACGAGCTGGTTTAACTCTTTTGTCATAATCACTTATTTTTTCAATAGCCGAGGTTAATTTTTCAACAATTTCGCTATAATCTAGCTTTTCCAGTCTCTCATCAAAAAATCCTTCAGCAGAGGATTTTCCGAATTTCATGTTTAAGTTTTTCCAGTAGGGGTCTTCTGGTGTCACCTTAACGATTTTTACAGCCTTTTCCGCTGCTTTTTCTACTTCTTCTTCATTTAGAATTGACGCAGAATGCATCGCCACTTTCTTGTTTATTGCTACACGCAATCCTAACCCAATGGATTCAATTGTTTTTAAGCTTTCAATTTTCTCTGCAAATTCTAGCCACAAAGTTTTCGTTTTCTGTACATAAGCCTCAGCCTCTGTTGCTCCAAATTTCTGCGCCTTTTTCACAGCCAATTCAGCCATTTCCATTTTACCTACCTCCCACAGTCATTTTGCGAACCCTTACATGAGGACCGCCAAAGCCAACTCTAACCATTTGACCCATTTTTCCACAACCGCCGAAAATGCTGGTCCTCATTTGCAAGTCCTTGCCAACAGCATCTATTGTTTTTAACGTTTCAAGAATAAAGCCGCTGATTACTACACCTCTCACAGTTTCAGCCAACTCACCTTTCCTTATAATCTTAGAAGGACCCACACCGAAAGTGAAGGTTCCCATTCCAACTTCAACCTGTCCTCCAGTAGAACCTTTTCCTCTTATGTATATGCCAAAATCTACGTCTCCGAGCAACTCGTTTAACTCTTGGTCTTTAGGCTTCATATAATAGTTTGTTTGTCTAACTATAGGCAAATTTTCAAAATCTTGGGCTCTTCCGTTCCCCGTAGATTTAGTGTTAAATCTTGCTGCTGAAGTTGTACTCTGGAGAAAGTTCTTTAAAATGCCATTTTCCACAACTACTGTTCTAACCTTTTTTGTTCCTTCATCGTCAAATGGATAGAAATATCCGTCTTCAACGACTCC
>CBETPM010000271.1:0-1644 GCA_965538135.1 Candidatus Bathyarchaeota archaeon | reverse complement strand
GAAAGAATTATGGTCAGACAGCCCCGAGACCCTTAACAGAAGACTAGCAATATACGCTATTCTATGGCATGTTCTAAGAACAACCACAATACTATTCAACCCTGTTACGCCATACCTAAGTGAAGCTCTATACCAAAAAGTCTACAAAAAACTGGACCCCACACTTTTGGAGTCCATAAACTTTGAAAGCTGGCCGAAACCAGAAGAGAAGAGACTAAATGAAACCCTAGAAGAAGACTTTCAAAATCTTTTCCAATGCATCTCTCTGGTTTATTCTGCTAGACAATCTGCCAGGCTGAAAAGGAGATGGCCCCTGAACAAGATGATAATAGTAGCAGATGAAAAAGTTTGCAAATCCCTACAAAAAGTGGAAGATGTACTTTTGGAACTCGCAAATGTTAAAGCTGTTGAGTATGCAGAAGAAGAGCCGGAGTATGTTTCTTTGGAAGAGTGGGTTTCTGCCGCTGAAGAGGGTGTAAAGGTTTTCTTAAATGTTCACCGCGATGAAAGTTTGCTGGGACAGGGGTTAATGCGTGATCTAGCTCGCAGAGTTCAATCTTTAAGAAAAGAGTTGGGTTATATGCCCACAGACATTCTTGGAGCAGTTTACATAGCTGGACTGGAAGAGCGGAACATAGGACTGGTTCAGCCGCATTTAAAGGAAATGGAGGAACTGGTAAGGGCGAAAAAGATACATTTGCTTGTGGAAAGAAAAGAAATCGAAGCAAAATGGCACGAATACAAACTTGATAACAAGAAAGTTTACATAGCTATTTCATAGAAAACTCTTATAGAAGATTCTTCTATCAGTTGCTATACAATCTTACATTTTTACATTACAAAGCCATGTGTACAGGTATTTTTGTAGCAAATTTTAGGAATTGACATTATTATTTGAAGTTCATATTTCTTGTTAACAATCTTTTAGTGCAATTAAGTACTACTTAACTTAACATACGAGTGTCATATATGTCGCAAAAACTGAAAAAAATAATGGTTCAGAAAATAATTACAGTCGAGCCATCTGCTTCTGTGAAAAAAGCAGCTGAACTTATGAACAAACATGAAATTGGCTGTCTTATTGTGATAGATAATGGAAAACCAGTTGGCATCATAACGGAGCGAGACATATTAAAAAGAATAGTGAATAAGCTTAGAAACCCCCAAAAAACAAAAGTTGCTGAGGTAATGTCGAAACCCTTGATTACAGCAACATGTGATATGCGAGCCGGTGAGGCTGCAAAGCTTATGATTGAACGAAATATCAAGAAACTTCCAGTTGTTGAGAATGGAAAACTTGTAGGTTTAGTAACATTAACTGATCTTATTCGCTGTGAAGGTGTCATAGATTTTCTAAACGGGCTTCCCTTAAATAACGCGTCTAAACGAGTTAAAAAGAAGTTTAATCTATATTTTGACAGTTCAAAACAGCATCGTCGTAGATGCCCACTTATTATGAAGGGTGGATTTTCGATTGGCTGTATGGGGGAAAAGTGCATGTGGTGGAGCGGAGAAGGATGTGTAATTACCCAGATATTTCAATATGCAACTTACCCGCAAATAAGCCCACATTTGTAATGACATCTCTGATTCTGTTCTTAAAATGCTTAGCCCAGCAAAAGATAAAAAAGCTCTAAATATCTT
>CBETPM010000270.1:0-1651 GCA_965538135.1 Candidatus Bathyarchaeota archaeon | reverse complement strand
AAAGAGAGGATGAAGTAAAGGAGCATTTGGAGGATTTGAAAACTCTGATAAATAAGGCTTTTGCATACTACGAAAAGCATGGGCCACCTGATCCAAAACTCATCGAAATGAGAGAAAAAGTTAGCCCGCTTGAAATATACAAGCATCTGCCGAAGACAAACTGCAAAGAATGTGGAGAGCAGGGATGTTTCCCATTCGCAGTGAAGCTTTCAAACGGAGAAAGAATCCTACAAGATTGTCCTCAAATTCAACTACCAAAATATGATGGCAACAAGAAATACCTCGAAAAAATGTTGCAACCCATAAAGTTAGAGAGTTAACGCTCAAAACAGACGTAAAAATGAGAAAGAGGTGAAAAACTGTATGGAATCGGAGAGGAAAGAACCTAAAATACTTGAAAGCTGTTACAAGTCTGCTGAACATGAAAACGTCATTTGGGTCTGTGACGGTGCGGCAAACGTCGGACAGGTTGGACAAGCAATAGGAGTCTTACTCACAAACATGGATAAGGCACGCATGTGTTGTACAGTGGCGGTTGCGGCAGGTTCAAAGCCACACTTAAATATCGCAGAGAAAGCAAAAAAGAACATTGTCATAAACGGGTGTAGCAATAGATGTGCCTCAAAAGTCATGGAGAACGCTCGAAAAAGAATAGACTATGAAATTGACATATCTAAGTACCTGCAAAAAGTGCCCACGCTTGACATATACCAAGCAGATGTCAAGAAAGTAGCCGCAATAATAGTAAAAGAAGCTCGGCTCTAAAAGACAGAGAAAATGTACCGCTTGAGACAGCTAGAAGGGCTAGAAGAAAAATAAAAGAGGAGGACGAACATTGGCTTTGAAAGTGATATCCCGTTTTTTCTCTTTTATCAGAGAACAATACTTTTACATAGTCCTATCAGTGATAGTAATTTCTGTAATTTTAGGAATAGTTGTACCTGGCATTGGTAACCCATTCATTCGATACACGCAATTTATTATCATGGTGATGGTATGGGCTGTCTGTTTAAGGATAACTCCGAAAGAACTTGCGGCGGCATCTCGTAGACTTCCTGAGTTGACATACGGGTTAATAATGGCATACGGAATTTTTCCATTACTTTGCTATGCTTTAGCCCAAGTTTTCATGCATGATTTCCCACTTTACAGCGCTGGATTCATACTTATGGGCGTTGTCCCCGCTGCAGGCATGGCTGCCTTCTGGACCCTTATGACAGGAGGCGATGTTGCGTTAGCGTTAGTTTTGGAGGCATTTATGATGGTGTTAGGAGTAATAACAATACCTGGACTGATGACCGTTCTTGCGGGAGCTTACGTCCCTATTAATCCGTTTAAGATGTTTGAAGACCTCCTTTTGCTAGTTCTTGCTCCTTTACTCATAGGGATGTGTTCCCGATATGTGTTAGAAAAATACTTTAAGAAAAGAACGAAAAATGTTCTTCCAAACTTCACCTCTATAGCCGCGATCATGGCAATGCTACTTATGTTCATTTCAGTTTCAATGAACATAGCAAAAGCCTCAAAAAATATTTCAACAGTAGTTGCATTTGTTGCACCATCTGTTCCACTCTTCTTGGTGATGTTCGCTGGAACATATCTCATTTCCAGAAAGTTATTGAGGTTCAGTTACGAAATGACTACTAGTCTA
>CBETPM010000269.1:0-1656 GCA_965538135.1 Candidatus Bathyarchaeota archaeon | reverse complement strand
GAAATGACTGAAGATAGAATTAGGGAGAAGCCGAATCTCTCTTTGTTGGCGCTTATTTCTTTTGTAGCCTCTTTTCTTATAGCCAGAACTTTTACAACTTTGAATCCCACAACTGTTTTGATAGCTGGAGATTACCATATTCACCATTTTTGGTTTGGTTTGGCTTTGATTGCTATAGGCGGTTGGATGGGTATAAGCTATCAAAGTGAAAGGATAGATCGTTTGGCGGCTATTCTTTTCGGCGCTGGCGGCGGACTAATTGGAGATGAGGTTGGGATTCTGCTTACTCTTAGTGCTCATGCCTATTGGGCTAATTTTTCCTATACTTTTGTAATAGTTTTTCTAGCTTTCGTTTCCATGGCGATTTTGATAAACAAGTATCGAAAAATAATTCGCGTTGAATTCTTTCAATTTTTAAGGAGTAATGCAAGTCTTTATTTGGGCGTTTTTCTTGCATCCATATCAATAGCGTTTCTTTTAGAGGTAGACAACATAATTATTGCAGGTTTTTTAGGCATTCTTACCGTATCTGCTTGCTTTATTATTCTGGGCTATTTTTTGAATAGATGGAGAAAACGTTCGGAAACTAGTTAAAGGTGAAAGCTGAAGGGCAAAGCCTGTTTAATACGCATTTTTGGCATTTAGGTTTTTTAGCCGTGCACACTCTTCTTCCATGGAATATTAGCAGATCTGTGATTCGCATCCACTTTTCTTTAGGAGTTATTTCCATCAAGTCTTTCTCTATTTTGTTTGGGCTTTCATTGTTTGTTAGTCCAAGTCTCTTGGCAAGTCTGCGAACATGAGTGTCCACAGCTATTCCTTCTATGACACCGTAAGCATTAGACAGAACAATGTTTGCGGTTTTTCTCGCAACTCCCGGTAGCTCAGTCAATTCTTTCATGGTTTTGGGAACTTGAGAGTTATGTCTTTCAACAAGTATCCTGCAGCATTTCTTTATATTTTTAGCTTTATTCCGGTAAAAACCTGTAGATTTTATTTCTTTTTCCAGTTCTTTAAGGTTTGCTTTGGCGTAATCTTCGGCGGTTTTGTATCTTTTAAACAGTTTTTCTGTTACGATATTTACTCGTTTGTCTGTGCATTGGGCTGAGAGGATGGTTGCTATTAGGAGCTCCAGCGGATTTGAATAGTTTAAGGCAATTTTTGCGTCTGGATGTTCTTTTTCAAGTAACTGAATTATTTTCAAAACTTTTGCTTTGGCACTTTGCTTTTCCAATTTTTGTTTGGCCTTCTATTACAGCTTATGGTTTGTGAAAGTTTTTATGTTTGCATGCTTAAAACATTGTGTTTGAGGGGAGGCGAGTTTGATTGGATGTTAAGTTGTTAGTGGACGGAGAAGAAATAGGGTTAAACGAATTTGTCACTAAAATTTTAGGCGGAACCATTTCGGGCACAGTTTCCTCTCTTCGAGGAGTAAAGAAGGACTGGAAAACAATCGAGATAAAGGTGACAAAATAAAAGAAATTGAACCTTTACAATGGGATTATTACTTTTAGTAGAAACTGCCCAATAAATTAGATGCATCTTTGTATTTTGGTAAACATTGTAATTTTCAATAGAATTTTATAAACACAAAGCCTAAACCACAGTTTAAGCGCTAAAGACTTCATTAGTTATCCGGGTTTCTGCAAACATCTC
>CBETPM010000268.1:0-1667 GCA_965538135.1 Candidatus Bathyarchaeota archaeon | reverse complement strand
TATTTTACTTTTATTTATGTGGCCGCGATAGCGGTCTGAGGGCGCTATTCAGGTTTTTAAACATTAACTAAACGAGAGAGGTACATCTAATGAATCCAACCCCCATTGAACTTATTGGTACTGTGCTTTTTGCATTTGCCATTTTACACACTTTCATTGCCGGGCCGATCGGCAATTTGGCGCATGGGCGCCGAAAGGACAGTATTAGCTACAATATTCTTCACTTTTTAAGCGAAGTGGAAGCTGTTTTTGGGATATGGTCTGCTGTATTTTTGATTTTATATTGTTTTTAATGGCTTTATGGCCCATGGGCATGAGCACATTCACGCTCAGGCACTGGCTTTACATGAAGTTTTGAAAATGCCGGCGATGGTTTATCTTGAGCACCTTAACTACACTGAGCCTGCCTTCGTTTTTGTCATTATGTGTATGGCCGCTACTCGTCCAGTGATTTTGCTAGCGGAAAAGATCATTAAGACAATCGCAACACGCCTTCCCTTTAGTGAGAAATTTTCTTTTTATGTAACGACACTTATTATTGGGCCAATGCTTGGTTCTTTTATTACTGAACCTGCTGCTATGACTGTGACAGCGATGATTCTCTTGGAGGCCTTCTATTCAAATAAAATGAGCAAAAAATTTATGTATGCCACCATCGGGCTTCTTTTTGTAAACGTTTCTGTTGGAGGAACCCTCACTCACTTTGCGGCACCTCCTGTTCTCATGGTAGCTGGAAAATGGGGTTGGGGCATGGCCCATATGTTGGAATATTTTGGTTATAAAGCATTTACTGCTGTTGTTGTATCGACTCTCATCTTTGCTTTTGCCTTTAAAAAAGAGCTTGTGGGCAATCTTCATGTGAAAGACACAACTTCTGGAATGAAACATCCACCGATATGGTTAACCCTTTTCCACCTTGTTTTTTTGGGCCTGGTTGTGATGACTGCTCACCACATGGTCTTCTTTCTTGCCCTTTTCCTCTTTTTCTTGGGATTTGTTTCCATTACAGGAGAATTTCAAGATCAGGCGAAGTTAAAAGAATCACTTATGGTGGGATTTTTCCTTGGGGGATTGGTAACCTTGGGTGGAGTTCAAGGTTGGTGGCTGCAAGTGGTTCTGTCCAAACTAGGGGACTTGGCTATCTATTTTGGAGCGACTGCTCTGACTGCTATTACAGATAATGCAGCCCTTACCTATCTTGGCTCTCTTGTACCTCTTTCTGCCGGAGCTAAGTTCAATCTTGTTGCTGGGGCGGTTACAGGTGGTGGCTTGACTGTTATTGCCAACGCTCCAAACCCTGCGGGATATGGAATCTTGAAGGCATCTTTTGGCGACGAGGGAATTAAGCCGTTAAACCTTTTTCTTGGGGCCATTATTCCAACCATTGTCGTCATTATCTGTATGCAACTTCTTCCATCTATTCACTAATTTTATAACTTGTTGAAAATTAGTGAGGTGGTAGAGAAAAAGTGGACACATCCCTCCTGGAAAATTATAATCTTCCAGGAGGTGTTCAGTGAAAAAGAAAAGGAATCAAGACCCGAAAGAATTCAAACAAGACGCCATTAAATTGGTTTTGAACAATGGGATAGCTGCCCGGAAGTTGGCAGACGACCAGGAGTTGCCGTCGGCCCGCGCATGTGGTGGCGAAAGGTTGGTATCCGTCG
>CBETPM010000267.1:0-1668 GCA_965538135.1 Candidatus Bathyarchaeota archaeon | reverse complement strand
CATTTATGACAGAGGACTTTTGCCGGGAATGATTTATGAAGTTAAAAACGGCGACCTTGTCCCAGTAAGTTTTGAGAAAGCAGAGAAAATGGTTGCGGAAATGGAGAAAAATTTCAATAATGCCACCAGCGAAGAGTTACAACACATTAAAGAATGGGCTAGGCTTTTAGAGTATCCAGCACCCAAGTTTCGCCGTGTAGCCCTAGACATAGAGGTTTATTCACCAATTCCCACAAGAATGCCAGACCCACGCGAAGCCGCTTATCCAATAGTTTGCGTATCCCTATATGGCTCTGACGGAAACAAGAAAATTCTACTCCTAAAACGCGAGGAAATTCGCGAAGGAAATGAAAAGTTGCCTCAGGACGTGGGGTTAAAATATTTTTCCTCCGAAGAGAAACTTATAAAAGCCGTTTTTGAGGCTTTGTGGAATTATCCTTTCGTCGTAACCTTCAATGGCGACGATTTTGATCTGCGCTACTTGGCACATAGAGCCTTAAACCTCGGCCTTAAAAAAGACGATATTCCCATAGAAGTCGGTAGACGTGTGTGCCTACTAAAATACGGCGTCCACGTAGACTTGTACAAGTTTTTCTTCAACCGCTCAATCCAAATATACGCCTTCAACAACCGTTATAGGGATGTAACCCTCAACGATGTTGGAAAAGCCCTAATTGGACTAGAGAAAATTGGACTAGAGAAACCCCTCGGCGAACTAACCTATACTGAACTTGCAAAATACTGTTTTAGAGACGCAGAAATAACTTTCAAACTCACAGATTTCGAAGACGAGCTTATCATGAAACTTATTATTGTGCTAGCAAGGATCAGCAGCATGCCAATGGAAGACGTAAGCCGCCAAGGAGTATCGCGGTGGATAAGAAACTTCATGCACCGAGAACACCGCAGAAAAAATATGCTCATACCAAACGCAGAAGACATACTAGCCACAAAAGGAAAAACAGCCACCAAAGCAATAATCAAAGGCAAAAAATACAAAGGCGCCATAGTTGTCGAACCAGTACCAGGCGTCCACTTCAACGTTTCAGTAATGGACTTTCCAAGCCTATACCCCTCAATAATCAAAGTATGGAACCTAGGCTACCAATCCATACTCTGCCCCCATCCAGAATGCCGCAAAAACCTTGTGCCAGACACACCCCACTGGGTATGCACAAAAAAACGCGCGTTAGAAAGCCTTCTAATAGGCTCTCTAAGAGATTTACGCGTGAGATGGTACAAGCCCAAATCAAAAGATAAAACCTTGCCTGCAGAACTGCGAAGCTGGTACAACCTCATACAAGGCGCTTTAAAAGTAATATTGAACGCAAGCTACGGCGTTTTCGGAGCTGAATCCTTCGACCTTTATTGTCCTCCAGTGGCAGAAGCAACAGCCGCTATAGGGCGGCACTCTATAACCCAGATACTTAACCAAGCAAAAAATCTTGGAATACAAGTGCTTTATGGAGACACGGACAGCATTTTTCTTAAGAATCCTTCCAAAGAGCAGATAGAAGAACTATCTCATTGGACTGAACGCGAGTTAAAAATGAGTTTAGACGTAGACAAAGTCTACCGTTACGCAGTTTTCAGTCAAAGAAAGAAAAATTATCTCGGAGTTTTAGAAGACGGCAGCATTGATGTAAAAGGATTAACAGGAAAAAAGAG
>CBETPM010000266.1:0-1675 GCA_965538135.1 Candidatus Bathyarchaeota archaeon | reverse complement strand
AGGGCAGCTTCCTTTTAATTGTAAATTTCAAGAACTATTCCTGCACCAGCTGTTCCCTTTCTCCCCTCGATAACAAATCTGCCAAGCTCTGGAAAGTCAGAATATTTTTCCATGCATATTGGTTCTAGTGCAAGAAGCTCTACTTCTCCAACAGCTTCATCCTTCAGAACTTTAGGAGACTTGGATTTAACAGTAAGTTTAACTGGGTCAATTTCGCTTATTATTTTTCGTACTCTGCATTTCTTTTCAGCAGTTCCATAGCGAATTGTTATGTTGTCGCCTTCTTTTATTTGAGTGTTAGAGAAGAGAATGACTTCCGCGATGAAAGATTTAACTTTCATAGGCTGATTTTCGATATAACTGAGTACTTCTCCTCTTTCTACGCTATCGACATTTTTTATTAGAAGACCAACAGATTCTCCGGGTTCAGCCTTTTCCATGACGGTGCCAAATGACAGGATTTTTTCTAAAAGTCCCGTTTTCCCGGAAGGGTTGAATACAACATTTTTTTGGGGTCTAAGCACTCCACTTTCTATTTTGCAAGCGATAACTTGCCTGTTTCCTTCATAGGGGTAAACGTCTTGGGCAACTCCTCTTAAAGGCTTGTTCAATGGAAGAAGCGGAGGCGCTATTTTTTCATCTAGTGTTTCGATAAGGGTGCGTCCTTTATACCATTCCATTTTCTTGGATTTTTTGTAAACGTTGTCGCCTTTCATGGCTGAAACGGGTATCATGGGCACATCCTGGTATCCCAGATTCTGCAGTATTGGTTCTAGTTGGCTGCATGTTTCCTGATATGAGCTTTCTTTATAATTGACCATGTCCATTTTGTTAACTGCAGCAACAAGTTGTCTGATTCCCAAAGTTTTAACCAGAAAAGTATGTTGTCGTGTTTGGTTTTGTATTCCTTCTTTGGCTGAGACCACAAGTACTGTTGCATCGGCTTGAGAGGCGCCTGTGAGCATTTTCTTTATGAATTCTCTGTGTCCTGGGCAGTCTATGATTGTGTAGAGGTATTTTTTGGATTTAAAGGGTGTTTGCATTATGTCTATGGTTAGGCCGCCTTTTCTTTCTTCTTCTAAACTGTCAAGTAAGAAGGCGAATTCGAACTTTCTTTTTCCAGTTTGTTTGAGTTCTGCTCTGATTTCCTCAAGTTTCTTTTCTTGTATAGCTTTCGAATCATAAAGTAGTCTGCCAATCAGTGTGGATTTTCCATGGTCTTTGTGGCCTATTACTACAAGGTTTATTCTAGGAAGGCTCATTTTGGGCTATACCTCTTATAATGTTGTAAAAGCTGGTTATTTCGGGAACACTGAGTCCCAACTTGTGGTTTAATGAGTAAAAGCCGTTTCTGCTGTGGTCGCCGTATCTTCCCACAGCTTTCATGCCATGGTCTGATATTATAAGGATGAATTCTTCTGAGTTTTTGACTTCTTCTGCAATCTTATCTAGTTCCTCATATACTGTTGCCATTTTTTCGGTTAGTCCGAAGCTTAGGTGGCCAATGGCGTCTGCTAGGTTGAAATATCCTATTAGTAAGGGGGTTTTGCCTAGTTCTTTGAAAAAGTCTTTTTTGTTTTCTTCGTGGTTTTTCCAGATGAGGTTTTCATATTCTTCCACTGTTACTTTGTCTTCGAAGTATCCTTTTAGAAGTTTTCTTTCTTCCTCATGGTTT
>CBETPM010000265.1:0-1692 GCA_965538135.1 Candidatus Bathyarchaeota archaeon | reverse complement strand
ATGCTTTAGGTGCATTATCAGAAGTGAAGGTCAGGCGGCTTGTCTATGAAGTTGAAAGAAAATGTTTCGGAGAAAAACATATCGCGACGGTAGTTGCTGAAAAGACGCCTTGGGCTCTGCTTAAAGGAATTCCTTTGGAACATGTGAATGTTCGAAGACGTGTCATGGAAATAGTTAAGGATTTCGAAAAAACAGACAAATACGTAGTTTAGACCTTTGATTCTGGCAGCTTTTAGAAAGCATTGAACATAACAGTTTATTTTTCTGATTTATTATACTTTAATTAAGTGGTTAGGAATTGAACATGCAGAACATAATCGGTTTGCCAACTGAAAACCTTTACAGGCGAAACGGTAAGGTTCTTGTAAGCAAAATCGCCGTGGATGATACGAGTTTAAAAGAAAATATTTTGAAAGCTGTGGATTTAATTGGCGGTTTTGGAAAAATTATTTAAAAAGGTGATGTTGCTTGGGTTAAGCCTAACTTTAACGCTGCTGACCCGCCGCCCGCTTCTAGCGACCCAGACTTCGTTAAGGCGGTTATAGAACTGCTCTATGAACATGGAGCTTCCAAAGTTGTTTTAGGCGAATCTTCCATGCTTTCCCTTTCAACCCGAAAAATTTTGGAAGAGACCGGCATGCTCGAGAAAGCAGAGGAGGCAAGCGCTGAAGTCGTCTTTTTTGACGAAGGAAAGTGGGTTAAAGTTGAAACTGGCGGAAAATATTTAAAAAAGTGAGTCTGCCTGAAAAAGCCTTGAAAGAAGTTGAAAAACTTGTTTATGTTTGCTGTATGAAAACTCATAAGTGGGCGAAATTCACCTTCAGCCTGAAATTGGCTGTGGGTTTCATGAAGCCAAGCGAAAGAGTTCTTTTGCATGCTAGGCGTTTGGAAGAGAAAATCGCGGAGCTAAATCTTGTTGTGCTTCCAAACCTAATAATTATGGATGGAAGAAAATGCTTCGTGAGAGGCGGACCAGCCAGCGGCGAAATGCGAGAACCAAACTTAATTTTAGCTTCAGGCGACCGAATAGCCATTGATGTTGAAGCGGTAAAAGTTGTTGAGGGTTATAAAGGTAGCAGTTTAACCTCTGACCCGTGGAGTTATACTCAAATCCGCAGAGCAGCAGAGCTTGATTTGGGAGTGAAAAGTCCACAAGAATACAAGGTGTTAAGCGAACTATAGTCCTATCTGTTGGGCAGCTTTTTTCAGCCCATTCAAAGCGATTTCAAAGAATTTTTCTTTTGAAATTCCTATTTCTTCGCAAATAAGGATTCTTTCTCTGTCCGCTCCCCTTGCAAAATCTTTAGCCTTAAACTTTTTCTCAACAGTCTTACCCTTAACGTCAGCCAACTTTTTCGAAGGCATAACCAGCGCGCAAGCCACTAGCAGTCCGGAAATGGCGTCAGAAGCAATCAAAGCCTTTTCCATGGGGTTTTCTGGCATAACCCCCGTATATTTGAAATTGTGAGATTTTATAGCCCTTATAACAGTATCTGGCACTTGCCCTTTCAAGATTTCTTCTGCTAAAAGCCCGTGTTTTTCTGGGTTTGCCTCGGTTCTTTCATAGTCAATGTCATGCAACAAGCCAACTAAACCCCATAAGTCTTGGTTTTCTCCAAGATGTTCTGCAACGCTTCGCATTATAGCTTCAACGGCAATCATATGATAAACGATGTTTCGTTTATTAACATG
>CBETPM010000264.1:0-1702 GCA_965538135.1 Candidatus Bathyarchaeota archaeon | reverse complement strand
CAGATTTTAAATCGCGCGGAAGCCTTAACTATTGACTGCCAAGGGAGCTGTGAAGCCCCATGCAGAGCGCCCTCCGCTGGGAAGGCGGTGCAAACCTTGGCC
Source organism: Candidatus Bathyarchaeota archaeon (assembly GCA_965538135.1). Classification (GTDB taxonomy): domain Archaea; phylum Thermoproteota; class Bathyarchaeia; order Bathyarchaeales; family Bathycorpusculaceae; genus PIXZ01. The sequence goes on along the minus strand of CBETPM010000264.1, from coordinate 1,600 downwards.
GCAGTGGATTCCCAAACTGAAAAGCGGGCTGCGGGAGCCACAGAGAAAGCAGACGTTAAAGGCAAACTCGTTGAATACGACTTTTACATGTTCAAACAAGGCTATTCAGAATCTACGATTCGACTTAACAGAACAGCCTTGAAAGTCTTAGCTGACAGAGGTGCAGACCTGCTGGATCCAGAGTCAGTGAAAGAAGTTATAGCCAAACAGAAATGGAGTGAAAACAGAAAACGTAACGTTGTAAATGCTTACAGCCTATTTGCCAGGCTGAATGGTCTTCAATGGGAAAAACCAAGATACAAGGTAACAAGGAAATTTCCCTTTATACCGACAGAACAGGAATTAGACGCTTTAATTGCAGGGGCAGGTAAAAAACTTGCTACTTTCCTTCAGCTACTCAAGGAAACAGCTATGCGACGTGGAGAAGCGAAAAGGCTTGAATGGGCAAACATAGACTTTGAAAAAGGCATTGTAACATTAAACGATCCAGAGAAGGGTTCAAACCCGAGAATGTGGAAGGTAAGCCAAAAACTAATTGCAATGTTGAATGCTCTGCCGAGGAAAAGTCAAAGAGTTTTTGGAGACGGACCGATAAACTCGATGAAAACTACATTTTATAAGACAAGAAAACGGTTGGCGCATAAGCTTCAGAATCCGAGGTTGCTAAGGATAAGCTTTCACACTTTTAGACATTGGAAGGCTACAATGCTTTACCATCAAACCAAGGATCCATACTATGTTAAGCAGTTCCTGGGCCATAAAGAACTGAGGAACACGGAAATATACATTAATATCGAAAGAACATTGTTTGAACCTGGAAGCGATGAGTTCACGGTTAGGGTTGCAGAGAAGCCTGAAGAGGTTAAGGCTTTACTGGAGGTTGGATTCGACTATGTATGTCAAAAGGATGGTTTAATATTCCTGAGAAAGCGTAAATGATATTAAAAAGTAACCGAAGTCACCAAAAAAGTGGCCGAGGTGAGGTAGCCTGGTAGCCTACAGGCCTGTGGACAAAATGGCGGAAAGCCTGGCGCCCGGGTTCAAATCCCGGCCTCGGCCCCACTTACAAGGTTCTGACCCAGAAAACAGCCAAAAACTAATAGGCTAATATTTTCTTATTTGATTACAGGGAGCCAACAGCATAATGCAAAGGAAAAGACTGGTTTTCCCCTTCTCCGCCATAGTAAATTTAGAAAAGCTTAAACTAGCTATTCTAATAAACGCGATAAACCCTAAAATTGGCGGTTTACTCATAAGAGGACCTAAAGGCTCCGGAAAAAGCACCATTGTTAGGGCGTTAGCCGACATTCTCCCAGAAATAACAGTTGTCAAGGAATGCCCCTTCAACTGTAATCCTTACGACCCCTCTAATATGTGTCCCAAATGCAGTGAAAGATATAAGAAAAGTGAAAATCTGCCGGTTGAAAAAAGGAAGATGGTTGTCGTCGATCTACCTTTAGGTGCTACCGAAGACCGTGTGATTGGCAGTTTAGACGTGGAAAAAGCCATAAAATACGGAATAGAAGCCCTAGAACCCGGAATCCTCGCAGAAGCAAACCAAAACGTGTTATACGTGGACGAGGTTAATTTGCTGCCAGAC
>CBETPM010000263.1:0-1703 GCA_965538135.1 Candidatus Bathyarchaeota archaeon | reverse complement strand
ACCGAGGAAGAATACAAAAAAGCGAAAAACAAACTTCTCCAATAAAACAAGGCGTAAAAGCCAAACCAAAAATCAACATTTAAAACAAAAAGCGACGCCCAAAAGGTAGAATAAAATGAACAAAACAGACTTGAATGCCATACTCAGCAAACTGCAAGCTTGGCTAAGTGAAAACGAAAAAGAACAACTATGCACAACTGCTCGCATACTTTGGGCTTATAGGCGCAATAAACCAATGGTGCTCCGGGCGGGATTCGAACCCGCGTCTCCGGCTCGAAAGGCCGGAATACTTGACCGGGCTATACTACCGGAGCCTCCCATTCAAAAGAGAAGGGCCTCATGCACAATATTTTTTCCGGCGAATAAATCTTATCCTTGAAAGGCTGTTTTTACGCATTCGTTTAATGGCGCAAACATGGTTTCTGCCTTGTTTAGGGTCGGTGCGTAATGGGCTGTTTTCGCCGAGTTTGTCATTATAGTTTTTATTCCTAGCTTGTCTGTCCAGGTTACCACAGCACAAGTGTCTGTTAATACATGACCGCCGCTTTTTTCAATTTTTCTAACTTCCTTTTTTGCTTGATTTTTAACGTGGCGCGAAGTGCAAACCCAAAACTCTATTCCATTTTTAGCCTTCTTGTTGTCTACCAACTCGGCAATTTGTCGTATCTCTTCAAGAGAACAGTGAGGACACCCTATAAACACTAGGTCTGGCTTTCTAGTCGAAGCAGTTGTTAATTTTTCAACCATTTGCGCTATGGTTTTCCGATCTACACTTATCTTCTCTAATTCCATGTTTTTTACTCCAAAATTTTCCGTGTAGAACATGCTAACCATGCCAGCAGACGCAAGAGCAGCCCCCAATTGTTTTAACATGTCTTCAGAAGCGCCCTTCAACCCATCAATTACTGGAATTTCATCCTTCAAGACAGAGCCAAGAAAGATTCCGAGAGCGCCAAACTCCACATCCTCTTGTAATGGCTTTTCCACTTTCACCAGTGTTGCCGGCTGCCGATTTTCGCTTTGGTGAACCCCATAATCTGGAGTTTTACCAACTATAGCGGCAGCTAAAGCGCTTGGTCCTCCTTCACGGTTTGTCCACGCTCCAATTACAGAATTTGCGTAAACAACAGCTGAAGATTCAGCCCAAGCCAGATGCGAGCCTTTTTCAGGCTTTTTCAGATAGTAGGGTGTGCAGGTCAACGAGTTTGTAAAACCCATTTTTTCAAAGTATCCTAAAATTTCGCGTTGTTTTCTGCAAAGGCTTTCCGGTAATTTTTTACATAAGTATTCCTGGTCGACGCTTTGAGGGTTCAGTGTAGCCTTTGTTTTCACTTTTACTGCAGCGTCGCTTAATGTTTTCAGAAAATCTGTTGGGGCTTCTCCCAAAGTTTTATAGGAGACCCCGGAAACGTGAGCCGAGCTTACGGGTATAAGCCTTGAAGCTTTAAACAGCTCTCCTAGGCGAACTAGGATTTTCATGCAGATTTGGTTTGCCCATCCGTATTCGCCGTCATAAATGCGCTCTTCTTCCCTAGTCAAATACATCCTAACAATGACTCCCTCTTCTCTCTAAAATTTTCACAACACCATTGTAAGCATCCACTTCTAACAAGTCTCCAGTCTCAATCTTTGAAATGTCTATATGGTCGATCATGGGAATGTTCGCTATTATGGCGCCAACAACAACCACCGGATCCGCAGTC
>CBETPM010000262.1:0-1707 GCA_965538135.1 Candidatus Bathyarchaeota archaeon | reverse complement strand
GATGTTTGGGCTTTCTTTTCCAATGGTGAATTCGACGAAAGCGCAGGTTCTCTTTGTTAGGGCGTACATGGAGTATACCCTTGGGCTGCAACATTACCGTAATGGAGCTTTCGAAGATGCAAGAACCCATCTTCAAAATGCAGATTCATACTTCAGTGAAGCTCTTACGGCGTGGGAGGAGAAGGGAGTGGCCTTTGAAGATGCAATGCTGGAATATTATAACTGCAGAGGTTACTCAAGCCAATGCTGCGTTGAACAACTCTTATGGATGGATTTTCTTCGGGATTGGTTGGGTGCTGATAGGCATAGGCATAATAGTCTACGGTGCTAGAAAACCGAAGGCAATTTAAAACTGGTAAGCTCGCCGTTTTATCCCACTTTTTCTATTTTATTCAAGCTTTTCTTACGTTAATTTAAGATTCTGATTGCTAGAATGCGAATTCTAGAGTCGCGGGTTATGAATGGTTGGTGGGCCGGACCGGATTTGAACCGGCGACCTTCCGCACGTCAAGCGGATGTCCTAACCGAGCTAGACTACCGGCCCATGTATTTCTGTTATTAAGGCTTAAAATATTAAGATTTAGGTAAATGTTATTTTGACCAATTTGGTTTATGTTGGCTTTCTTTGTTTGCCTATAATGCTTGTGCTTTTTCTTCTGTTTTTTCCATTCTGTATTTGAACAAACCAACTAGAGAAAGGGCAAATCCCATGGATGCGAGTAGTGTTTGGAGAGAGTCTTCGCTGAATGATAATAATTTAAAAATTGAGTGGAAAGATAGGTTAGGAAGAAAAATATGGCGCATAAGAAATAATCCTCGCTTGCCATAATTTATTTTACGTTGCTTTCTACCTTAGATTTTTCTTGGGAGATTAGTGTAAAATTTAGAGATTAGATTTTTGGTGTTGTGAAATTTGGACTGAAAAGCGTAGTGCTTAATCTCCTAAACTTGTAACTGCATAGATGATGCAGAGAATCCATATTATGAAGATGAAACCAACAAACTTCGTAAACTTTTTCACTTTGGGCTTTATCATTTTCACCAACTTTCATTCATTCCTTGGAGATTTCAATCTTGAAGTGTTTGCTTAGGTCGTCCATGTAAAGTAGCTCTTGCATAAAATGTTCAAATGCAGTGTTTTCATCTGGTTTACTAGCCCAGAAATCCACGGTTTCATACGGTCTAATCATAGAGATCTTAATACGGTACTTCTTCAGGTTTTTCAAAAGATTTTTCTCTTGGTCTTCAAGTCTTTTTTCCAAAATCAACTTGGCCATGCGGTGTCCACAGGCTCCTCTATGTCTATTTAGGTATTCGCAAACTGGACAAATAATGTTTGTTAGTTTTATGTATAATTATCAATTTGAATTGATATTTACGGAGGAAATTTTCTCTGTCATTAGGGTAAGTTATTGCCTCTATTATTATTTTTACATGGTAAACATGTGGGCAGAATTTTGTTGGATGAGCATTCGATTCTGAAATGTTGTATTAAAGGGTATGGTTGTACTACGGGTGTACATAAGATTTAAATTTTTTAATATGTATTATTTATTTGAGGGTAGTGTATCGTGCGAGACAATATGCCTGACCCGACGGAAATTCGCTGGGAAGTCTTAAAGTCTATGCTGGATAGTTTTCCGCAGCTTTGGGATCGTGCTGAGAAATATGTTTTGTACAAGAAGAATTTGGCGGGTCGTGATTGTT
>CBETPM010000261.1:0-1709 GCA_965538135.1 Candidatus Bathyarchaeota archaeon | reverse complement strand
GCGGTGGAACAAATGTGCACATGGGTATAGGAGCACAATATGCTAATGCAAAGTATAAAAAGAGGATGAGCACTGGTGACCGCATATCCCTAGAAATAAGACGCGCATTGAAAACAAACCAATTACACGAACTGATAACATAATTGAGAAAGCATACTCCTATACAATATTTTTTCTATACTCTTCGACAACGTCTACAAGCTTAGGGGCGTCAAATATTTTTCTTCTTACAATCTCATTTGCTGCTGCCATATACATTTGGCTTATTATCTTTTTCAGGTTTGGATCTAGTTTTGGCGGTTCATTTTTAACCAGCATCTTCCAGTTTTCTACGCCTTGTTCCTTCGCCTTTCTCTTTGCTACTTCCACTTCTTTCGCCCATTCTGTCCGCCTGTAGTATGTGCGTGCTATTTCCTTGCTAACATGCAGTCCATTATAGGTGAATCTGCACTCGTCCAATGTTCCAACAACATCCACAACCATAAGCCTCCGCTGCGGGTCAAAAGCTAACTCAATTTTTCCATCCTCATTCACCAAACCCGCCCTAGAGGCTATCTCGGTAACTGTCTTATCCACACGCAAAAGTAGACTTTTAATCTCTTCCAGTTCGCTGTCAGTTAAACATGCAATCTTCTGTGCTTCGTTCCAGCTTACGTAGCGGTCGCTTTTCTCCAATTTCGTACTCGCATCAAAAATTGGCTTTGCAAGTTTCTCGCCAGCCCTTGGATAATGGTTCAAGCCTAACTCTTCAAGTGTAATCAACCCAGCGTCAAGCCTTTTAAAAACCGAGGAGCCTTCTGGCAAACCGTTCCGATATATTATTTCAAGAGGAATCAAGAAATTCTTCAGCTCGGGCGTATAAACGCTATAATCATAAGCGATTTTTCCTTCATGAACGTACACTCTAGGCTTATACACATTCACTAGGCTAATTTCCATAACGTTTGAAGGCTGTTTTAACTCGCCAAATCTCACAACCTGCCCCTTAGCGTCAACCAACCCACGATAATGTGTTCTGATGCCTTTCTTTTCAAGCTTCTCAAAACAGTATGCACCCATCATACATAGGGCTGCTCCTTTGCCTTGAATGTGGTCTGGCATTTCTCCCCAGTCGAAAACTGAATATCTATCGGAAAAGTGGAATCTTCCAACACCCATGTCATCCTTCGTTGGCTTTTTAATTACTTCTAAATCTTTCACGCTGCCCATGGCTTTCAGCCTATTTCAGTTTCTTAACAGACTCGTCGGCTTTCTCAACTTCTCTTCTCTTTTTTAACTGATATTCTCTAACTCGTTTTGATAGTTCCTCATCTTCTAAAGCGAAAATTTTTGCAGCAGCAATAGCTGCACCTTCAGGCTCAATAGTTGTCACGGAGCCTATTCCGCTGGGAACCCTAAGCGAAGAGTATATGTCTGTTCCCGCGAATTTTTCTGAGTATGGTGGACAAGCGATTACAGGTTTTAAGGTGTTAGCGTCTACGAAAGCGCTTAAAGCGTTAGACCTACCTGCCACTGTGATGTAAACAACTTTTTCATTCTCATTTTCTTTAAGGATTTCCAGAACCTTTTCTGGAGTTTTGTGAGCGGAGGCAACGCGGAATTCGTAGTTTATGCCGAAAGCTTTTAGATGGTTGGCTATTTTTTGGCAGAATTCTATGTCGCTTCCTGAGCCCATAAGCAATCCTATTTTTTTCTCCATTTCTTCACCA
>CBETPM010000260.1:0-1717 GCA_965538135.1 Candidatus Bathyarchaeota archaeon | reverse complement strand
TGACGCAGTGTTTATGCTATGGTAAACCCATGATTCTTGTGCCAACACCAAGCCACACGGAACAAATCAGCAATGCAAAGCAGGCGGAAGATATGGGTATCGCAAAAATTATTCCCCAAGAAAAGCTGAGTAAGGATAGGCTTCTAAAAAGCGTTAAGCAAATGCTTGAAAGCCCAGTTCAAGAAAGACTTAAGGCAGTTCAAAAAGAAGTTTTAAAATATGATGGCTTGAAAAAGGCTGTTGAAACAATAGTTGCCGTGGCTGAAAATAAACAAGTATTTTAAGGCTATTAGGTTAAAAGATTAAAATATGTTCCTGCCACGCAAAATTTTGGAAGAAAAATTGTCGAAAATGTTGGCAGAAGATTTAGGACAGGGAGACATAACAACCGACCTACTTATTCCAGAAGAAAGCATAGCAGAAGCGGAGGTAGTGGCAAAAGAATCTGGAATTGCCTGCGGAATTGAAGAAGCAAAAATTCTTTCAGAAAGTTTAGGGCTCCAAGTTAAAACCCTCGTGGAAGACGGACAAAAAATAAAGGCCCCCCAAGTCCTGCTTAAAATCTCTGGGAAAACCCGAACCATGCTTTCAGCAGAACGCACCCTTCTTAATCTTCTTTCAAGAATGAGCGGTATCGCTACGGCCACAAGAGAAATCATGGAGAAGATAAAGAAAAGCAAATTAAAAACAAAGGTTGCATGCACGCGTAAAACGGCTCCCGGGCTTCTATATTTTGATAAAAAGGCCGTTTCCGTGGGCGGAGGAGATACACATAGGCTTCATTTGGATGACATGGTTTTGATAAAGGACAATCACATAAAGATTGCTGGAAGTATCAGAAAAGCTGTGGAAAAGGCCAGAGAAAATGTTTCTTTCAGCAAAAAAGTTGAGGTAGAAGTAACAAAGGTTGAAGATGCGTTAACTGCGGCAAAAGCCGGTGCAGACATAATAATGTTAGACAATTTCTCTCCAAGACAAATAGAAAGGACAATTAAACTGCTGGAAAAAGCTGGTCTTCGGGAAAAAGTTTTGTTAGAAGCAAGCGGAAGAATAACAAAAGAAAATATTCTAGAATACGCCTTAACCAAGGTTGACATCGTAAGCCTAGGCGAGATAACCCACAGCCCAAAAGCGCTAGACACAAGCTTAGAAATTGTAAAGCCTAGAAATCGCTAACCATTTTACGTAAAAAATTTAATCAAATAGGCTTCTATAAATGCGGCGGCAAGTAAAATTACTGCACAGATTGCAATGAAAATGCAGGTTTTTACAAGTTCCTTTTTGCCCTTACCCTTAATCACTAACCATGTCAACCATGTACTTTCAGCGAAGGCTGTTGAATAGGCCAAGAATTCCATCCAAGCAATTGGCAGGATAAAGAGGGAAACTAGTCCAAGTAAAGGATGAACACCATAAGCGATACTGTCCGCGGCTATCACAACTCCAGTGCTATACAATACCAAAAAACCAAAAATAGGACCTACGATAGGGATAAATGATAACAGGCAAATCATAAAGTTGTTTCCGAAAATGGATGACGTGCTTTCAAGTATGTCCGTCTCTTTTATATCTGCGCGTCTTTGGTTAAGTTCTTGGCTTAATGTTTCTGCCTCTTCCTTAGAAAGAGGCGTTAGTGTTCCGGCGACTGTTATGATGAGAGAGATGAAGAAGAAGATCAGAATGGTTATTACCCTTTTTATTCTAGCTGGAAACCTTC
>CBETPM010000259.1:0-1729 GCA_965538135.1 Candidatus Bathyarchaeota archaeon | reverse complement strand
AGCGACGCGCTCCATAACCCCTTCGTAATTCTTCACGAGTTTTATCATCACCTCCGAACACAGCACGGCAAGCATAAGGGAACAGAGAAATACGCCAACAAGTTTGCAATGGATTATATCGAAGCTTTTAGAGATTCCCGCAAACATTCCTTTAGCGTTTCCTACTAGTGACAGACAAGCGTCTGTATTCACAGTTTAATAAGAAAATTGCAAAAACAACTCGGCTTTGCTTAAAAACATAGATTGATAGGAAAAGGTTTTTAGTTAAGTTGTTATATGAAAGTCTGCAAATAGACTAGAAATGTTATGAGGTAGGTGTTGATGTCTGTGTTTGCAGCACCAGGCGCATATGACCGTGCCATAACCGTCTTCTCACCAGACGGAAGGCTCTTTCAAGTTGAATATGCCATGGAACTTGTTAACCGCGGGGCAACAATTTTAGGGATACGCTGCTCCGAGGGAATAGTTTTAGGGGCAGAAGAAAATGTTGAGCCCCTTGAAGAGGGAGAATTTTCTTGGAAAATTTTCAAAGTTGACGAACATATAGGGTCCGCAATAGTTGGTTTAAGTTCTGATGCACGAGTTTTGATAGACCAGGCGCGGATATACGCCCAAAGTAATAGACTAACCTATGATGAACCCATAGATGTGGAAGTAATAACAAAAAGAATATGCGACATACAACAACTTTATACGCAACATGCAGGTGTAAGACCCTTCGGTGTTTCCATTATTTTCGGTGGAGTAGACAAAACTGGAAATCGACTTTTCGGAACACATCCAAGCGGAACTTACAGGGGATACAAGGCTACTTCCCAAGGAGCAGGCAGAGAAACTGTAATCTCCATCCTAAAGGAAGAGTACCGCGAAAACATGACGTTGGAAGAAACAATCAGGCTGGCAGTAAAATGCCTCATCAAAGCCCTTGAAGCAAGACAACTGCCGCCTAGAATAAAGATAGCTGTTATTCCAACAGAAACCAAGAAAATGGAAATGTTAAGCGACGAGAAAATTGAAGGGTATATAAAGGAGTTAAGCGCAGGCAAGTGAAAAATAGATGAGTGATAAGTACACCGTTGCCCGCATTACAAAAGACAATGAACATTTTGAAATTCTCGTTAAACCACAAAAGGCTCTAGACTACCGCACGGGAAAAATAACTGCGATAACCGAAGTGCTAGTTACGGAAACAATTTTTTCAGATGCAAACAAAGGAACAAAAGTTTCAGAAGAAAACTTAAAAAAAGCCTTTGGAACAACAGAACCCCTCAAAATCGCGGAAACAATTCTGAAAAAGGGAACACTGCAACTAACAACTGAGCAGAGAAAAAAAATGATTGAAGACAAAAGAAGACAGATAATAGATTTCATATCAAGACAGGCAGTAGATCCCAAAACAAATCTTCCACACCCTCCACTTCGCATAGAAAACGCCATGGAACAAATTCACTACCCTATAGACCCGTTTAAACCAGCAGAAGAACAAGCAAAAGAAATAATCAAACTTTTACGACCAGTTCTACCCCTAAAAATGGAACAAGTCTCTGTGAGCGTTCGAATACCAGCAGAATACTCAGCAAAGGCCTACGGAACAATAAAAGGTCTTGGAACAATCAAAAAGGAAGAATGGCGCGCAGACGGCTCATGGTATGGAATACTAGAAATGCCAGTTGGTCTCTACGGTCCACTTTTGGAAAAACTTGGGGAAATAACCAAGGGGAATGCTGAA
>CBETPM010000258.1:0-1731 GCA_965538135.1 Candidatus Bathyarchaeota archaeon | reverse complement strand
TGCTATTGAAGCAGCCGCTGCAATCTTGTTAACAGCAGAAAAACCAGTTATATCCGTCAACGGAAACACTGCCGCCTTGGTAGCTGAGGAAATAGTAGAGCTTGCAAAAGCCACAAACGCGAAAATTGAGGTAAACCTTTTTTACAGAACGTTAGAAAGGGAAATTGCAATAAAAAAACTGCTGGAGAAAGTTGGCGCAAGAGAGGTTTTAGGCGTAGGCAAAAATGCTTCCGTAAGAATTCCGGAACTTGGAAGCGAGAGGAGACGTGTAGACCCTAGGGGCATACTTGTTGCAGACGTCGTTCTTGTACCATTGGAGGATGGTGATAGAACAGAAGCCCTAGTTAAGATGGGAAAAAAAGTCATAGCAGTAGATTTAAACCCGTTTTCACGCACGGCGCAAAAAGCCACTATAACCATAGTTGATAATATTGTTAGGGCAATGCCAAAGCTCATTGAAACAACTAAACAACTGAAGATGGAAGACTTGGAAAAATGCCGCGAGATCCTCCGCAACTTCGATAATAAACGAAATTTGGCTCAATCCATAAGCCTAATCAAAGAGAGACTTTCAAAAGCCGCGGAGAAAGCTGAAAAACAAACCCTGGAGGAAAAACTTTGAGTTTTAACCAAATTCACGTTTTAGGCGCTGGCGCAATCGGAAGCGTTTATGGTGCCCTACTTTCAAGAAAAAATTCTGTTACACTGATCGGGAGAAAAGTCCACGTTGATGCAATAAACTCGAAAGGACTGTCTGTTCTTGGAGACGTTAACGAGGCTTTCCATGTAAGAGCAGAAACAAAAGTCCACAGCATACCACAAAAAACGCTTATCATTTTAACCACGAAGGCTCATGAAACAGCTAAAGCCATCAAAAGCATAGAAAAACTTCTGAGAGAAGACACGGTCATTCTTATAATGCAGAATGGTGTGGGAAATGAGGAAGTCGTCAGCAAAATGGTGGGTGGCAAAGCTAAGGTTTTAAGGGGCTTAACAATGATGGCTGCAGAATTTTTTGAACCGGGTAAAGTAAGGTTTTGGAGTGGGGAAACAGTAATAGAAAATAATAAAGTTGCAGAAAACATAGCAAAAATTTTTAATGAATGCGGTTTGAAAACCCGCTTATCCAAAGATATCGTCAGGGAAACTTGGTGTAAACTAATAACCAACTGCGTTATCAACCCGTTAACTGCCTTATTCCACGTTAGAAACTTCGAAATAGCCTCAGAGACGCTGAAGGTTGTTAGACACGAAATAGTTAAAGAATGCCTCCAAGTCGCCGAGGCAGAGGGAATATTCATCCCAAGCAATATAGAAGAAGAAATATTCGAAAAGCTTACCAAATACACGAATTTTTCATCTATGTGCCAAGATATCTTGAAGGGGAAAAAGACAGAAATCGATTTCCTAAACGGTAAAATTGTGGAACTGGGGAGAAAACACGGTGTTTCGACACCTGTAAACGAAGCGCTTGTAAGTTTCATTAAGTTTTTGGAGAGTAAAAAGGGTGGATTTTCAAGAAAGGATTAGACAGAAGAAGGGGAAAGAAAAAATTATAATGTTGACGGCTTACGACTATCAAATGGCTAAGATACTGGACGAAGCGGGAATAGATCTAATTCTAGTAGGCGACAGCCTAGGCATGGTTGTTCAAGGCTACAGCGATACAAAAAGGGTGACTATAGATGATATGATCTACCACACAAAAGCTGTAGCAAGAGGCGCTAAAAA
>CBETPM010000257.1:0-1734 GCA_965538135.1 Candidatus Bathyarchaeota archaeon | reverse complement strand
GCCTCAGGCGGATTAATTATGGGTGTAAAAAATTCTACCCCATACATTCCAAGATTCGTTATGGTAAATGTTCCGCCTGTTAATTCTTCTTTTGAAAGTTTGCCTTTTCTCGCCTTCTCGGTCAATTCGTTTAGAGTGAAATGGATTTCTTTTAAGAATTTTTTGTCAGCGTTGTGTATGACTGGTACAATTAAGCCATGTTCTGTGGCAACGGCTACTCCAATGTTAACGTCTTCAAAAACTTTTATTTTGTCGTCTTCCAGCGTCGCGTTCACGATTTCATGTTGTTTTAAGGCTTTTGCAACCGCAGCAATAAGAATGGCAGTGTAGGAAAACTGAAGTTTCTCATGTAATTCTCGGGCTTTAGACATGTCAACTTCCATCATAACAGTGCTGTGGGGTGCAGTTCGAAAACTTGTGGAAACCCGTTCCGCTGCAGTTTTCTTTAACCCACTTAATGGAATAAGCTTCTTCGTTTTGGGGAGTAATCCTCTCTTTTCTTCAATAAATTTTCTCACGTCTTCTTCTGAAATTCTCCCTTCCGGACCACTGCCCCTAACCAGCGATAAGTTTATACCATGTTCTTTTGCCAAGCGCTTTGCAGCTGGAGATGCTAAAACTCTTTTTTCTTCTAGTGACTCAACTAATTGTGGTGTTTCAGCAGCTAGCTGCTCTTCTGTTAAGATTTCACCCGGAGCTGTTATGATTGCTAAGACTGCGTTTAGCGGAGCATCTGTTCCTTCTTCAACTAAGATTTTCCGTAAAATTCCTGAGGCTGGAGATTCTAAATCGTAGGTGGCTTTCTCCGAGATTATTTCCACTATGGGTTCGCCTTTTTCAACGGTTTCTCCCTCTTTTTTGTACCATTTGCCTATGGTGCCTTCTTTCATTGTTAAACTAAGTTTTGGCATAACAACCTTCGTAACCATTTTAGACCACTTCTTTCACAGCCTTGATTATGGCTTTCTCGTTTGGAATGACATACTGTTCAAGCGGCGGGCTGAAAGGTATTGGCGTGTCGGGGTCCGCAACCCTTTTTATGGGCGCATCTAAATAGTCTATGGCTTCTTCAGCAACAACCGCGGCAATTTCTGCGCTTACACCAGCAGTTTTACAATCTTCCGTTACAATTACCATCCTTCCAGTTTTTTTAACAGAGTCTATTATGGCTTGTTTATCCAAAGGCACCAAAGTTCTAGGATCAACAACCTCCACGCTTATGCCTTCTGCTTCCAATTCTTCTGCAGCATTCAATGCTTTGTGAACCATAAACAATGTAGCAACCACGGTTACATCTTCTCCTTCCCTTTTCACGTCAGCCACTCCAAAAGGAACCGTATACTTTTCTTCCGGAACCTTCCCTTCTATAGGGTAGAGAAGCTTGTGCTCGCAAAAAATAACAGGATTATCGCCTCTTATGGCTGTTTTTAAAAGCCCTTTCGCATCATAAGGTGTTGAGGGCACGGCCACGTACAAGCCTGGAACATGCATGAACCATGCTTCCAGACTTTGAGAGTGATGAGCTGCTATATTTACTCCAGCGCCGAAAGGTGTTCTAACAACAACGGGGCATTTTGCTTGACCACCAAACATGTAACGGATTTTTGCCGCTTGGTTTGCAATCTGGTCCATAGCTAGAGCGGTTAAATCTCCAAACATTATCTCCGCTACTGGACGCATGCCCGTTATCGCCGCGCCTACAGCCACGCCTATTATGGCGTTTTCGGATATAGG
>CBETPM010000256.1:0-1737 GCA_965538135.1 Candidatus Bathyarchaeota archaeon | reverse complement strand
TAATGATATCCTTTCATCCCATAGCGCGCGAGGCGTGAAGGTTTATAAATCCGTATTACATTATGTAATACGGGGCTTAGGATGAGCATTATAACCATCAGAGTTGCAAGGGAGATTAAGGAAAAATTGGAAAAATACAACGTTAACGTCAGCGAAACAGTGAGAAAACTGCTTGATAAATATCTTGTAGAGTTGGAGTTAAAGAATCTCGCGGAAAGACTGGAGCTGTTAAAAGAACGACTAAGCGGAAAAATAGATCCAAAAATGGTAGCCAAACTTGTGCGCGAGGACAGGGAAATACGGTGAAGTATCTTCTCGATGCATCAGCACTCCTACCACTGGTCACCAGACGTGGCAAACAGTTAATAGTTGAAGCTTCCCGCGAAAATTTAGTCACAACAGATCTTGCTATACACGAATCTTGCAACAGCCTCTGGAAACTTGCAACATTGTTGAAAACCATATCTCTAGAAGACGCTGTAGACGTTGCCACCACACTAAAAGACTTAATCACGAGAAACGTGATTCAACCAATAAACTTCGCCAAGTTAGATTTTTCCCACACATTTAACAAAGCCTACAGAGAACGGCTGACATTTTACGACGCCTCATACATCACAAGCGCCGAGGGCATAGAAGCAATCCTAGTAACAGAAGATGAAAAACTATGGAAAACAGCAAGCAAGTTCGTGAAAACGATAACTTACACAGACCTTGAGAGCAGACTGACTCAAAGTTGACACCTCACAGCAGAAGACGCTCTCAAAGACTTAGAAACAATCGAACAAGCATGCAAAGACCGGATAGTTCTTTAAGTTTGGAATTCGTTACTCTTTGGCGAAAAGTCTAAATATCCTTTTAGCAATATGGTAACGTGGTAATAAGTTAACGTGGTAATAAGTCATGTCGCTACGCATAAAATTAAACAAAGAACTTGAACGTAAATTCAGAGAAAACGCAATGAAAAGATTCGGTTATGGGAAAGGAGCATTAAGTAGAGCAGCAGAAGAAGCCATCCTAAAATGGATCTCCACAATTAAAAATGAAGACCTAAACTTTGACAGAGACCCCGTAGAAGCCATCGACGGGCTACTTTCAGACATAGACATAGACTCTGTTGAACTTCAGCATCAAGCCCAAAAATTTTGGGCACACAAAGTGCTGAAAAATGTACCTAATTGATACTAACATATTCTTAGAAGTCCTCCTCGGCAGAGCCAAAAAAGAGAAGTGCAAAAAATTACTAAGAGAATTAAGAGATGGAAGAAAGAGCGCCATAATCACAGACTTCTCCATCCACTCAATAATTGTCCTCATGGATGGACTAGGCAGCCTAAACGCACTTGAAACTTTTCTCTCAAGTCTCCTAGCCTACAAAGGACTATACATACATAATACAACAATAGCAGAGGAAGTAAACGCCGTGAAAATCGCCACGAAACAAAACCTAGATATGGATGATGCCATTCAGTATTCATCGGCACTCTCAATAAACGCGGAAGCAATCATATCATTCGACAAACACTTTGACAACCTACAAATCCCACGACTTGAACCCTTACAACGATAACAAAACCATACAAAAACCAATACCCCATAATAACGCTTCCTATAAAAAAAGTTCACTTCCGAAATCCTTGAAAACGCTGAAACGCTTCAAATAAAACGTGTAGACAAGGGCTCCCCTACCCAACACCATGGCAACAATAAGTTTTGGATGAAAAATATTAATCGATA
>CBETPM010000255.1:0-1785 GCA_965538135.1 Candidatus Bathyarchaeota archaeon | reverse complement strand
ACTTATGCTTCTCTTTAATAGACTTCTGGGGGGTGTAGTTTTCGGGATAGGGAAAAGATTGAAAAAGAGTCCCAAAAAAGCGCCTGTGGTTGAAGGAGTCCAAGCGGGCTCCCAAAAATTGAAAGGAGAAACTTTTGAGGAAAAAGAAAGCAAAAAAGTTTCAAAGAAAGGGTTTCCAACAATTAGCGACGTTGCCAATTTAACAGAAGTTTACAAAGGAGCTTCCCTAATCGACTCCTACAACCCGAGGATTGTTTCACCTTCAAAATTTTTCCTAAAAATGAAAAGTTTCAAGACAAGAAATAAAAGTGTTCACGCTGGAAGGCATGCCAAAGCAGCGACATCTCTTCACCGAGGTAGATCATATGGTTGGAAACTGCCACAAGAAAAGCCTCTAGACATACACATACCAGCAACAATTCGCGCCGCAGCCAGAAAACAGAAAAACCGCGAAAAAAACATGCAGACAGCATTAAGCATTCTATTTGAAGATGTGAGAGAAAAGCTAAAGGCTTACAAGGCTCCGGTGACGATGGTTTTTGTTGTCGACCTAAGTGGTTCAATGCTTTTTAATCTTGAAGCTGTTAAAGAAGCCTTGCTTAAGCTTCACGGTGAGGCTTACAGATACAGAGACCGTGTTGGAATAGTTGCTTTAAAAGGCATGGGAGCCGCTATTGTGCAGCATCCAATAAGAAACCTGAGGGTTGTAGCTAACAAACTTGTAAACCTGAAAATAAGCGGCTACACGCCTCTGGCTACGGGAATGCTAAAAGCATGGGAAGTTTTAAAAGAAGCAAAAAGAAGAGACCCCTCAACCATCCCGCTCATGGTAATAATAACTGATGGAAATGCAAATGTTCCGTTAAAGAGAAGTTTAGAAACAGGTGAGATCCGAAATATAGAAGAAGTTCGAGTAATTGTTCGAGAATACGAAGATTTAGCAACAATGGATGTTATATCCGTTTCAAAAATGATTAAGCGGGAAGGAATACCGACAATAGTAATAAACACAAATCCCCACATGTATGGTCGAGACACTTACGGTTTTGCAGTAACAAACATTATTGCCACAATCACTAATGGAACCCATCATGTTATTGGTAGGTTAGCCACAAAGGAAGACGTTGTGAAAAATATGATTGAACGAATAAGGGAGGATCAGCAGAAACATTCCATAACATGGCCTATTAACTAGCAGATGCTGAAAATGTGGATGAACAAAAGAAGTGGAAAGATAGCAATAGTCGCCCATTGCCTACTAAACCAAAACTCCCGTGCCCAAGGACTAGCAAAAAAACCAAATACAATAATAAAAGAAGTCATAAATTTTTTTATGCACAATAATATTGGCGTAGTTCAAATGCCATGTCCAGAGATAACCTACGCGGGCGTTCTACGCGAACCACAAACCAGAGAACAGTACAACACCAGCTTGTTTCGAGGGCATTGCAAAAAAATTGCAAAAGATACATTCCAGATAATTAAAAGATACAATAGCCATGGCATAAAGACAGTGTTCATACTTGGTGTGGAAGGCAGCCCAAGCTGTGGCGTAAACGAATTTTCTGGAATTCTAATAGAAGAATTAAAAAAATTGCTCACGAAAAACCAACTTACAATACCAATATACGGCATACATCTAGAAAATCCTAAAAACGATATTAACAACCTAGAAAAACTATATAGAAAACTACATAAACATTAACAGCTCTCAAACAATACGAGAAACAAATGCCTCCAATACTCTGTAGATTAGGACTACATAAATGGCGAAATTATGGAGAA
>CBETPM010000254.1:0-1787 GCA_965538135.1 Candidatus Bathyarchaeota archaeon | reverse complement strand
GGCAGTTTTTGACCAAGGAACAATAATTCAATGTACTCTAGAAACGATTGCCCAGGAAAGCGGCGAAGTCACTCCCGTATGCTTCGAATTTAATATTGAAAGAAACTATAAGATTGACCCGGAATGGATAGGTAAAGAAGCAACCCGGCTAGCAGTTTCAGCTTTAAAAGCTAAAAGAATTGAAACAAAAAATCTTGATGTAATCTTCACGCAGTTTGCCTTGCAGCAACTTCTGTACTACACAATGATTAATGCGGTTAAGGCAGATTTCGTGCAAAGAAATCAGTCCGCGTTCAAAGGAAAAATAGGCGAAAAGGTAGCATCAGAAAAAGTAACAATATATGACGATGGCCTGCTTGAGGGCGGTATTCGCACATGGAAATTCGACGGTGAAGGAGTGCCTCAACAGAAAACCCCTATAATTGAAAAGGGCGTTTTGCGAAACTTCCTTTATGACAACTACACTGCCAAGAAGGAAGGAAGAGAAAGCACCGGAAATGCTACAAGGGCTGGATACTTGTCAACCCCAAGTATAGAGGCAACAAACTTTCATCTGCTTCCTGGAAAGAAAATGCCAGAAGAACTCATCAGCCAAGTTAAGGAAGGGCTCATTGTATATTTCTTACAGGGCGCTCACAGCAGCAATCCAGCAAGTGGAGAATTCTCTGTTGTGGCAACTCCAGCGTGGAAAATAGAGAATGGGAAAATTGCTTATGCGGTTAAAGGCGCAATGCTTGCCGGTAACATCTTTCAAGTGTTAAACAATGTTTCTGCTTTAGCCAATAATGAAAGAAAGATTGGGCAGCTGGTGGCTCCTTGGGTTCTTGTGGAAAATGTTAAAGTGGTAGGAAAATAAATAACTTAGACTTTCATTTACAACGTGGAAGAGGCGAGAAATTGAGGATAGATATCAAGCAAAAACTGCTTAAATTCAACACCCTAAGAAGAATCATCCAATTTCTCTCTTTTATACTATTCAGTGCAGCTATTTTTAACTTAAGCTCGCTGCCAATTTTGCTTCCAGTTCTTTGGACATGGGGTTTAGAGTCGAACATTGTAGGCGACGCTTTTACTGCTTTACAGTTAACCCTTTATGAGGTTATTTTTCCGTGGCTTGCTCTGGCTTCATTTTTAATAGTTGGTGTGTTGATTGGCAAATCGTTATGCGGCTGGGTCTGTCCCTTCGGTTTCGTTCAAGATTTGTTGGAATCTATCAAGCGAAAGAAAATGGAAATTTCACCCCAATCTCACAAAAGCTTTGTTTACGTGAAATATGGCATCTTGGGTCTAGCCCTATTCATTAGTGCAACATTTTCTGTCTCTAAATTTGCGGGGATTCACCGAGGATACGAAAATGCTTTAGGCATTTTTGCCAAACTGCCATTTACTGCTGTAAGTCCAGCGGAAACCTTGTTCGCATCTTTACCGAAAATGATTCAAAATGTGAGCGCTTTACTTTCAAGCGGCACGGATGTCTGGTCTTATTTTGCCAATTTGTCTCCGCTTTTCTGGGTTCAACTTTTTATTTTAGTTGGCGTTTTGGTTTTTGCAGCTTATGTCCCGCGTGGTTGGTGTAAATATTTTTGTCCCATTGGCGCAATTATGGCGGTTCTTAACAGGTTTAGTTTTTTGGGTTTACGTCGAGATCTTATAAAATGCGCTAAAGGTGAATGTAGGCTATGTGTTGAAGCTTGCCCCATGCAGGTTCAAATTCTTGATTTGCCTTGGGAAAAATTCAGCGATCCAGAATGCATTTACTGTCTTAAATGTGCAGATGCTTGCCCAAA
>CBETPM010000253.1:0-1793 GCA_965538135.1 Candidatus Bathyarchaeota archaeon | reverse complement strand
CATCGTCCACAGTTATTTCTGCATCAATATCGTGTGCTGCATCGTTACCTATACTTCTAATTTCATGCGACCAATCTAATAATCTTTGATCTATGTATCCAAGAACTCTCAATTTCTCTAACCGCTGATATAAATTCTTTCCTGTTGCATCTAATGATTTGCACACAACTTCAAGCGTTTTCCTGCACATTAAAACACATGGCTCGTAAAGTGCAACATCAAAAGACCTTACGGCTTGCTCATATGCTGTTCGTGTAGCGAGTGATAAATTTTCTACGGGAATTTTTGACTGATTAGGATATAAAACTACTTCATCTGCAACAGATTCAAACTCAGCGGGGACTCCATAGAGCGATTGTTTAATTAAAAAAGGCTGATTGCACCTTGAACAAAGGCTAAGAAAAAACGTATCCATATTATATGGTGCATCAACAACATCCAGCGGATTCGTACTCTGAAATTTCCCACTTCCTTCCGCAATTACTTTTGTCTCTATCAAAATGTTGCATTTTGGACAAAACAAATCGAAGGTCTTATCATCCATATTTTCTCTCATTTTAAGCAACCCAACGCTTGAACTCACTGGTTTTTATGGAGCGTAGCGGAGTAAAAATCCAGTGCAGTGATTTGTTATACACGTTTTTCATTCATTACGAAATCCTATGTTAAGCAATTGTTTTCTCTAGTTTCTATATGTTCTACTTCTCTCTGTTAATATCTCACTCCATGGGATTAGCGGGGAAGGATTATTAAGAACCGAATCACTATATACATCTCGACACAGTTGATCGAAGCGGGAATAACCTTCATTAAGATAACACAATAAATTATTTTCCAAAGTGTCCTTATGAAGATTCCCTATAGAAAATCGTCTATCAATATCTTCAAGTTCTGGTAGTATCGTACCATCTTCTCTGATAACAATTTTTTTTAACTCTTTTTCAACACCACGATGACATTTTTTGCCATGGATGGGCGATCATGAAGTCTCTACTTTGATATGTCATCTTAATTTGCAAACCCTTGGAGGTATAAGATGCTGCAAGATCGTTTAAGTGAATAAAAAGCTCATGAAGCTTTCCATCTTGCAGTCTTTTGTTTCTAATACCTTCTCCTCTACCAATGCTTTCTAGTGGTTGAAACTGCAGAGTTTCCGCATTTATTCTATTTGCCCAATCAGCGCACCAATCTATATATCTCAAGCTATCTTCACAAATTGTTGTAACAATTTTAACAGGGATCCCAAGTCCAATCAAACGAGTAATGCCACTCTCGGTTTTCGCAAAACTACCTTTTTTCCCCCGAAACAGATCATGATAGTCGGGCGGGCCATCTATACTTGTGACGACGTAAGCATTTATTTTTGCAAGCAGCTTTGCAACTTCATCATCTATTAGAGTTCCGTTTGTGGACAGGGTAACAGTAAAACTCTTGTCTATTGTTGATTCCAGTACCTCAAGAAAATGTGAATAAAGCAAGGGTTCTCCACCACTAAACTGCACTGATTTAATTCCCAGTTCATTTGCTTCATCTAAGGTACGTTGTATCAAGTTAAATGGTAATTCAGTTTTTCCATTTTGGGAAGCATTGAGATAACAATGCTTGCAAACTAAATTGCATCTATTCAGTAAATGTATTAGAAGATTACCTGTTCTATTCAAAAATTCAGAAAGATTATTTGTGCTACGTTCTTTCATAGTATTGTTCCTGTTTTAAAAAATTTTCATTTTATATTTACAGGGCGCCTCTAAAAAGTCAAACACTTCTCTCAAAATTGTGCAAAAAACTGCGCA
>CBETPM010000252.1:0-1806 GCA_965538135.1 Candidatus Bathyarchaeota archaeon | reverse complement strand
ACTACATAACTGAAAACCTTAATGCTGGTCCAGTTGAAGTGGGAATACTTTATGCACTAGTGAGCCTTACCGCAGCTTTAACATTACTTTTCGCTGGAACTATTGCAGACAAGTACGACCGCAAAAAGATAATGATTGCAGGATGGGCAGCCTGGATACCGGCACCCCTAATCTTCTCTTTCGCCAGCAACTGGATTCAAATGGTGCCTGGAATGATTCTATGGGGTTTTTGGCTTGGTGGACCAACAAGCACAGCATACATTGTAACAGCAGCTGACGCAAAAAAGCTTACTTTGACTTTTACAGCCTTATCTTCAGCCTGGTCTTTTGGCTATATTTTTTCTCCAGCTTTAGGCGGTTATATGGCTGAGAAAATAGGCATGCGCATAGTCTTTTACACAGCTTCAATTTTTTACACCTTGGCATGTTTAACGCTATTATTTATTAGAAGTCAACAGGCGCTTGGATACGCGAAACAAGAATGTAAAAAAGAAAAAAGCTCCTTTTTGGAACTTTTAAAATCTAAAGAACTTCGTATCTTCTCGCTTTTCTTCGCCGCAATAATGTTCATAATTATGCTGTTCCGCCCCTTCGTTCCCCAGTTTCTCGCAGACATCCATGGCTACGGCGATTTCGAAATAGGCGTTTTCGGCTCCATCGCCTTTTTCGGCTCCGCAGTTTTAGGGTTGCTTTTAGGCAAAATAGGCGACAAATGGAGAAAATCTTACGCCATTGCCGCATCCATGATTATGTGCAGTTTTTCGCTTGTTCTGATGCTTTTGTTCGGCAATTTCCAAATTTTAACCTTCGCGTCCTTCTTTATCGGAAGCTCCTATCTTACATGGTCTCTTATGGGCGCCATTGTCGGCTCTGCTGCTCCAGAGCATATTAGAGCAAGATGGGTTTCTATACCTCAAACCGTTACCATGTTCAGCTCCATAATAGCGCCCTACATAGGCGGCATCCTATACAACATCTCACCGTACTATCCCTTTATTCTAGCAATAATAGTTACAATTTTGCTTGCATTAATATCTGTGATGAAAATTGAATATTGGTCTTAAATTTGAAATTGCGGAACTTTTATCTTTAAGGAATTTGCTCGATTTCCGCTAAAGAGAAGGTGAAAAATGTGGGTGAAACGTATTTCAAGCTGTCTTCATCACTTATGCTTTTAATATTTTTAATAGGATTAATTGCTGGAAGTGTGCCAACATACTTTATAGCTTCTCAGCAAATCAGCAACTTAAACCAAGAAGTTTCAAATCTTCAAGATGAAGTTTCCAAATTGAAAGGCTTTTCAAACACTACTTGTCAAAATATAACAGTTTACTATAACGAAACTTCACTTTCACAAATATATGAAAAAGTGAAAGACTCCGTTGTTTTAGTGAGAGGAAAAACAGCAAGCGGAATGGTTCAAGGATCAGGCTTTGTTTATAATTTTTCTGGGATAATGGTAGTGATAACAAATTATCATGTTGTACATGGAACGATAGAAGGAAGTTTAAGTGTAACTTTCTACGATGGAAACGGATACTCAGCTGACATAAATGGTACAGACCCTTACGCAGATCTGGCTATATTAACGGTTGATGCTCCAGAATTCGAGTTTAAACCTCTTGAAATTGTAAGTTCTTCAGGTTTGAAAGTCGGAGACCCTGTTATAGCTATAGGAAATCCGTATGGGCTGGTTGGCTCAATGACTACGGGTGTTGTAAGCGCTCTTGGAAGGACTATTACTGAAGAAGAATATGTTGGAGGCTTCGCCATAGCAAACATTATACAAACAAGCGCACCCATAAA
>CBETPM010000251.1:0-1806 GCA_965538135.1 Candidatus Bathyarchaeota archaeon | reverse complement strand
CAGCTTTTTCCGAAATCGGCGATACTTCAAAACTGTGCATTTTTATCTTTTGAAATTTATTGGCGGTTCTATAGAAGCTCATGATTCTGAAATGGACAGAGTAAAATGGTTTCCCATTTCTGATGCCACTAGAGTTTTAACGTACGTGAATGAAAGGAAGATTATGAGGAAAGCCTTAAAGATGTTAGAAAATCTGTCTCATACCTAGCATCGACAATATTTTTATTTTTGTTGCTATTTTGCATATCTGATTGTATGTGTGGTGTGCCTCGGTAGCTCAGTCTGGTAGAGCAACGGCCTTGTAAGCCGTAGGTCGCGGGATCAAAGCCCGCCCGAGGCTCTTTGAACTTTCGCCTTTCGTAAACATCAAAATAAAATAAGAATTCTGGAAAATTTTGGTGTTTTTGTTGACATTTTTCGTAAATCATGGTTATTGATAATTTATATATGTATAAAGAGCAATGAAAATAAAGAGAGGGAATTCGTTCTTGCCCTTTGAAGAGCCCCTAATATACGCGTTAATTGTGTTAGGGGCTGCCATCGTTTGTATAATAGTCATTTACGCTATGAGAAAACGTGGAAAAAGTGAAAAGAAATTTGAGGAAAGCGCGGTAGAAACGGGTTTTAAGCCTTCACCGTTTAAAATTCTAAAAACCGTCCCAAAAGGAGAGGCAGCTCGCGCTAAAGAAGAGCTTAGAATATTAGAACTTGAAAGAGAGATTTTAAGCGACGCTATCCGTCGGCTCTATGAAGCCCATGCGGAAGGAAAAATTACAGAAGAAGAAAGAGAACGACTGGCTCAAACCTACAAGTCTAGAATGATGGCGGTCAAAGAAGCTATATCCAAAGACGAAACCTTAGTTGCTTTACATGAGCTTGAGTCAATGCAAGAAGACCTCATAAAACTTTTCAGCGAACGCTTTGACGAGCTAAGCAGCAAAATAGACGAGTTACGCTCTAAAGTGGAAGTAAAACCGATAAAAGAGATAACAATACCCACGGTAAAACCGTCTGCAACTGCAGAACTTGAAGAAAAGCCTGCCGCAGAAAAGAAAAGAAAGCGGAGAAAACGAACACCAGCAAAGCCTAGTCCGAGAACTGAAGCTGAAAAGCGAATAGAGGAGATTAGGGAGGAAGTGGAGAAGGTTTTGGAAAGGCTGGGGCAGATGGAAATTGAAACCTAAGGAAAGTTGGATTGAAGAAGCAAAAAGAAATGCAGCTAAAGAAGCGGTTAAGCATGTTGAAGATGGGTTTGTTGTTGGCTTGGGAAGTGGAAGCACAGCGGCTTATGCCATAGAAGAAATAGCGCGACGCATTAAAAATGAAGGAATAAAGGTTTTGGGAGTGCCAACATCCTATCAAGCTTTTATGCTTGCGGTAAAACATGGAATTCAGATAACCACACTCGAAGAACATCCAAAACTAGACTTGGCCATAGATGGAGCAGACCAGATAGATGCGCAATTAAACCTCATAAAGGGTATGGGCGGCGCTTTGGCGCGTGAAAAAATAATAGCTTCCGCATCTAAGAAACTAGTTATTGTTGCCGATGAAACAAAGATGGTGAAGGTTTTAGGCGAAAACAACCATCCCGTGCCCATTGAAATTCTACCCATAGCATTGCCTGTAGTGTCTCAGAAAATCAGAAAAATAGGAGGCAATGTTGTTCTAAGAGAGGGAATAAAAAAGGTCGGTCCGGTTATAACGGACAATGGCTGCATGATAATAGACGCAAATTTTGGACTTATACACAGCCCGGAAGAACTTGACTATAAATTGAAACTTGTAGCTGGAGTTGTGGAGACC
>CBETPM010000250.1:0-1807 GCA_965538135.1 Candidatus Bathyarchaeota archaeon | reverse complement strand
GACGGCTTCTTCATGGAAAGCCACCCGAAACTTAAACCTATAGACGCGCCTACAGACGGAATATTTTTGGCTGGAGCGTGTCAAGGATTAAAGGACATCCCATACAGCGTTTCTCAAGGAAGTGGCGCAGCCTCCAGAGCAGCCACGGTTCTTTCCAAGCCCACATGGAAAATTGAACCCATAGTCTCTGTGGTTGATCCGAACAGGTGTAGAAATGTTATAACAAAGTGCGGTATTTGCGCTGAAAGATGCCCTTACGGAGCAATAAAAATAGAAGAGAAAAAGCCAGCTCAAGTTATAACTGCCATGTGCCATGGATGCGGAACATGTGTTGCAGAATGCCCTGCAGACGCCATAACACAGATGCACTTTACAGACGCCCAAATAATGGCTCAAATAAGGGCGGCCTTAGAAGAGAATCCAGAAGACAAGATTTTGGCTTTCCTCTGCAACTGGTGCAGCTATGCGGGAGCTGATTTGGCGGGCACAAGCAGGTTTGAATATCCCCCTACAATACGCCCTATAAGGGTTATGTGCTCTGGCAGGGTTGACCGCGACTTTGTCTTAGAAGCCTTCCGTTTAGGCGCTGGGATGGTTCTCATCGGTGCATGCCACTTGCCATACGACTGCCACTACATTAGCGGAAACTGGAAGATGAAAGCAAGGATGGATGCATTAGCACCTATGCTCCATAAGCTTGGATTGAGTCCAGAAAGGTTCCGCGTGGAATATGTTTCAGCTGCTGAAGGTGTAAAGTTTGCTGAGATAGTTAGGGAGATGACCGAGCAGATGCGAGCCTTGGGGAGGGAGAAGATTAAGGCTGAAAATGCCAAGCTACGCCCAATACTGGAGAACATGCTAAAACGAAAGGCAAGCAGGCAAAAGAAATCCTAACCTTCTTTTGCATATCAAAAATTAAATGAACTTTGTAATCATCCTCACGCTTACAATAACAAGCACTATGCCGAATATTCTTCGAAGATTTTCCCTTGAAATCCTTCTAGAATAATAGGCGCCTAGCTGAGCGCCAAAAATTGTGCCTAAGGCTAGAGCAAGAGCATAGTTAATGTAAATGTTGCCAAGCATGTAATGTTGTGCTACTCCAGAAGTTGAAGTGTAAATCATTGTAAACATGGATGTTGCCACTGCAAAATGTATAGGGATAGCCATAACCAGATTCATTATTGGCACGAGAAGGGCTCCTCCGCCGATGCCTAAAAGTCCAGAAGCAAGTCCGCCGAAGAAGCTTAAGGCAATGCCAGATAACAATTTCGTCTGAGAATTGAACAGTTCCATTTCTGATGTGACTTCACTTTTTTCCTTCTTCTCTACGTGTTTGTTGAAGATGCGGAAGCTAAATATCATGCGTAAAGCCACAAAAATTAGGAAAAATCCGAAAATCAGCCCTAACTGTCTTGACGTTATTATTGATGTTAAATATGCGCCTAGATAGGCTCCTGGAACGGTTGTTATCGCCAGCAATATTCCTGCTTTGTAGTAGATTCTTTTCTGTCTTGAATAATTTAATGTGGAAGCGATTGAAGTGAAAATTATTGATGTTAAACTTGTTCCCACAGCTATGGATGGTTCAAACTGGTATAGCAGCGTTAGCAGAGGCACTATGAAGACTCCGCCGCCTATCCCAACCATGGAGGCGATTGTTCCAATTAGAAATCCAAATAGGGGTAAGAGATATTCAATCATAGTCGTTCTGGTTTGCTTACCCTTTTAAAAGATTTTCCTTAACGAAATTGCGATTTGCTCCCTAGAAATATTCCAGAAAACTTCAATATTTTCTGATAAACTG
>CBETPM010000249.1:0-1815 GCA_965538135.1 Candidatus Bathyarchaeota archaeon | reverse complement strand
AGAAAACGCCCCAGCCAAGCTCAAGGAAACCGCCCTAAAAGCATGCAAAGTTGTTGGAAACGGGCTTTACGGAGTTGACATAAAAGAAATCGACGGCGACTACATAGTTGTAGAAGTAAACGACAACCCAAGCATTTACACGGGCTATGAAGACTTAAGAAACAAGGACGTATACACCAAAATCATAGAATACCTAACAAGCTAATTTACACCCCCGAACAGGGAAGAAACATTAGAAAACGATAGGGAGGGGCCATTTTAACAAACGCTAAACAGATAAATTGCACTCTTACCAAGTAAACCGTGTAAAGGCGACGAAAACCCATGGAAAAAGCGTTAGTTGCCATCGTTAAAGGTGAAAAACCCAGCGAAATCGTGGGAAAAGCCCTGAAACTCATTGAATACGAGCGGCTGATAAAGTTAGAAGACAAAG
Organism: Candidatus Bathyarchaeota archaeon; assembly: GCA_965538135.1. Taxonomy (GTDB): domain Archaea; phylum Thermoproteota; class Bathyarchaeia; order Bathyarchaeales; family Bathycorpusculaceae; genus PIXZ01. Next base: position 1,382 of record CBETPM010000249.1, on the reverse strand, counting down.
TGCTCATAAAACCTAACTATGTTACTGCAAAACCACCAGGCACGGGAATAACTACAGACTCTGAAATTGTTGAAAATATAATAAAACTTGTTAAAGAGTTTGGGATTAAAGAAATAGTTGTCGGGGAAGGCGGGGCAGGAGACACTGAAAAGGCCTTTGATGTTGTTGGCATAAGAGAAGTTGCCGCACGCCAAAAGGTAAATCTTGTCAACCTAAACAAAGATGAAAGAATTAACGTAAAAATTCCAAACGGCAAATTTTTGAAAGAGGTGGGAATAGCGAAAACCGCTTTAAACGCCACATGCATCATCAACGTTCCGAAGCTGAAGGTTCACCACATGGCTTTGGTTACGCTTTCCATGAAAAACCTCATGGGTTTCATTCTTCCCAAAAGCATAATGCACGAGAACATAAACGAAAAAATCGTGGAACTAGCCTCCCTATTTGTTGATAAAGTGAAAATAAATCTTGTAGATGGACTTGTTGGCTCAGAAATAGATGAGGTTAACGGAAATCCAGTGAAAGTGAACGTTGTTGTGGCTGGCAAAGATATGGTTGCAACAGACGCCGTCTCCACAGCGATCATGGGCATAAACCCAGAAAAAGTCGAATACCTAAAACTGGCGGAGAAAAGAGGTTTAGGAATTGCCGCACTTAGCAACATTATGGTTGTAGGAGAAAAAATAGAAAATGTGAAAAGGCAGTTTCAGCTTCCGCCTCAATTCCAAGATTACCCGAACATCCACGCCTTTTAGCTTTTCAACACTTATTTATTCTCTTAAGCAGTACTTAATCAGCGAATATGGAGAGAAGAATAATGCTAAAGGAAATCGTTGAAGACTACACCTTTTACAGAGAAATAACCGTTGACAAGCTTGTTGCGCAAATGGAAAAAGCTTGGGGCTTCACCGCGGGCAAACTAGCTTACGGCTTAAAAATTCTCGAAAAAATGATCCGCGATAAAGATTGCGTAAAGTTTCTTTCTTTCACGGGAAACCTTGTGGCTACGGGAACTAGAGGAGTCTTCAAAGAACTTGTTAAAAGAAAACTTGTCGACGTCATAATCACGGCTTGCGGCTCTCTCGACCATGACATAGCCAGATGCTGGAAAAACTATTACAAAGGCTCATTCTACATGGATGACGCGGAGCTTCACAAAAAAGAAATAAATCGCTTGGGAAACGTGCTTGTCCCAAACGAAAGCTACGGCACAATAATAGAAAATAAAATGCAAAAACTTATGCAAAGCTTATGGAACGAAGGTGTAAAAGAAGTTTCAACAGGTCAGCTCTGCAGAGAAATCGGGCTTCGCATATGCAACGAAACCTCCATATTCTACTGGGCAGCCAAAAACAACATACCCGTATACGTGCCTGGCATAA
>CBETPM010000248.1:0-1819 GCA_965538135.1 Candidatus Bathyarchaeota archaeon | reverse complement strand
GGAATAAAGCGCTTCCTCGAAGCCATAAAAGAAACGGTAAAGTTTGTCCTAACCTTTCCAGTGGAGATTCACGAAATATTCGAGAGTGGCACAGTTTGCCAAGAAAAAAGCTATGTGGTTGAAGCAATTAAGGCAGACCATACAATTCCAAGCCTTGCCTACGCGTTTACAGAGAAACCCCGCCCTGGAAGATTTTATCCAGAAAAAGCCAAAGTCCTAGGCATTCCAGAAGGTCCTTTATGGGGGGAGCTTCAACATGGAAGAGAGGTTAAACTGCCTAACGGAAAAGTGGTAAAGCCTAGTGATGTTATGGGACAGCCTAGAGCTGGGAGAAAAATAGTTTACACTGGAGACACAAAACCTTTTAGAGAATTGGCGAAGTTTGCTTACGACGCGGATCTGCTTATTCATGACGCCACTCTAGATGACAATCTAGCGGATAGAGCAGAGGAGGACGGGCATTCAACACCTAGCCAAGCAGCAAAAATTGCAAAAAGGGCAAAAGCCAAAAAATTGGTTTTAACGCATATTAGCGCCAGATACGATGATGTTTCCATACTTTTGGAGCAAGCTAAAAAGTTTTTCAAAAACACGGTTGTGGCAGAGGACTTTTTGAAGATAGAAATTCCTCTTTTAGACAAATAACGCCTCTAATTTCTGGACGCTTTCGTTAACATGTTCTACAGACTCAACAACAACAGTTTTAGCATATGCCATCTCTTTAAGTATTTTGGCTACTTTTTCCCAGTTTACTGTTCCATAGCCTATTCCCAAATGTTGGTCTTCCTTCCCGTTGTTGTCGTGAGCGTGAATATGCAGTATTCTGTCTGGGAAAGTTTTTAAGAAAAGTTCTGTTTGCCCGTTTATGTTTGCGTGTCCAATGTCAAAGGTTAAGCCTATGTCTTCGTTGATTTCTTTGTAGAATTTTTGGAAATGTTCTACGCTTTTCATTAGGAAAGGATATGGTTCTGGAACATTTTCTATGGCTATTTTCACGCCATAATCTGCCGCTGTCTTGTAAAGTAATTGTGTGGTTTTGCGGTTTTGAATCCAGTCTTTTCCGGGATAAAACATGCTTATGCCGGTTTTTAGTCCAGGATGGAAAACCCACATGTAAGCGTCTAATTCTCTTGTGAGCATTATGGATTTTTTCAGTCGGTTAAGCATAGCCTTTAACATGTGTTGCGATGGTGAAGCTATGTTTATGTCTGCAAAGGGTGCATGGACTGAGAATTTTAGGTTGTAAGATTTTCCTATGTCTTTTAGTGTTGAGATTCTGTTTTTATTTAACGCGTGGTAGCCATCGTCAATGATTTCTATGCTTTTAACGTTTACGTTGGTAATGTGTTTTAGCATTTTGTTGAAGGGTTCTCCGAGAGAGTAGAGCATTGAAAGTCCGATTTCCAGTTTGCTCATGCTTTTCTCCGTTTTAAGGTGTGTTTTGTTGTTTATATTTTGATTTATTACTTTGAAGTCGAATTTCTGGGCATGTATGGTTATTCTTAATCCAGACTACGCCTTCATACAAGTTAAATGAGGCTCAAACACAAATAAAAAAGTCGGAAGAAGAGAGGATAAGGGTTTCACTTTGAAAAATCTCTTAAATTCTTATATACACCTTTAGTGAGTTTAAACATTGTAGCATGCTAGCTTGTAAAATTGTTAAGAGGAAGACTACATGAGTGCCTTAAGCGGATTTTTCGACTGGATTATGTTAAATTTGGATAGACTGCTTTTTTCCGTAATAGCCGTCATAGCAATTTTTGTCGCGTACAAGTTTATTGTTGGTCAAATAACCCGTTTAAAAGACCAGCAGAAA
>CBETPM010000247.1:0-1825 GCA_965538135.1 Candidatus Bathyarchaeota archaeon | reverse complement strand
GCAGGCTTGGATTACAACTTATAAAATTCTACCTTAACTCAAGAAACGCGAAGCTTTCGCATATTAAAATCGCAGATGAAATGTCTATGACAACTTCCTTGGAAATTAAAACAGAAAAGGAAATAGCCAACATCATGTTAAGAGATGTAGGCTCCTTAGAGAATTTTGGACCACAAAATCTAGATAACAAGGATTTTGAAGTTATAGAAAATGCTGATTATGTATGTGTCTTTAATTGGGCGGGAACGCGGCGTTTTGGAACAGAGCTAGCCAAAACCGTTTTTCAGTATGCAAAAGTAAAGGGTAAAGGCAAAACATATTATGATACGGCAGACCCAACACCAAATAAAGATAAAATTCAGCGGTTGGTTAAAGAAGTTCTAATTAGTAAAAATGTGGATGTCCTTAGCTTAAACGAAAATGAAGCAGTATGCTATGCATCTCAGATAAGCTCAGAAATGCAAGAAAAGAGGGAAAAAATGCAGTTTGAAGAGTTGGCAAAGGACTCTGCGAGAATTTTAGCTTTGCATTTTCCTGCTAGGGTTGACTTGCACACCACAAGTTTTTCTGCAACGTTTACAAAAAATCATGAAGAGATTGTGCCAACTTTTAAAGTTCCAGTTTTGCGGGCTACAGGTGCTGGAGATGCATGGAACGCTGGAAACATATTGGGTGACGCTTATGGACTTCCAGACGATTGCAGGCTAACTTTGGCTAATGCGGTAGCCGCCTATTACATTTCAAACAGTGAAGGAAAACATCCGACACGAAAAGGGTTAACAGAATTTTTGGAAAGGTTCTGTTCCGCTTAAATTATTTAAATTGGATTCTTCATTTAACCTACCAGAGAAGAGTGAATATTGTTTGAGCCAGAAACTGTTTGGAAGCTCTGGAATACGTGGTGTAGTTAACCTTGATTTAAAACCGGATTTGGCGGTTAAAATAGGCATGGCTATAGCAACTTTGTCTGAAACCAAAAGTGTTCTTGTGGCAAGAGATACGAGGGTTTCCGGTTTAATGCTGGAAAATGCTGTGGTTTCCGGGCTTTTAGCTGGTGGGGCGAACGTTAAGGTTTTAGGGATTTTGCCAACTCCTGTTTTGGCTTACTTAACGAAGTGTCTGGAGGCTGATGCGGGTGTTATGATTACAGCTTCCCACAATCCGCCTCAATACAATGGAATCAAAATTTTTGATGAAAACGGCATAGCCTACAATGATGAAAGACAAGATAAAATTGAAGAAATAATTAGGAAAGAAGAATTCCAATTAAATGAATGGCAAAAAATAGGCAAAGCCGAATTTTGCAATGAAAGCGATTTTTACACGAAAATGATATGGAAAAAAGTGAAACTGCAGAAAAAATGGGCGTTAATAATAGATCCTGGATGCGGAGCCACTTACAATCTTGCACCAAAAATTTTCAAGGGTTTAGGATGTCGAGTGATGGCCGTAAACGCTCATTCTGACGGATTCTTTCCAGCCCGAAGCCCGGAGCCAAATTCAGAAACTTTAAAGCCTTTGGCAAAGCTTGTTAAATATTTAGGCGCGGATGCTGGAGTTGCCTATGACGGAGACGGAGATAGAGTTGCGTTTGTTGATGATCAAGGGAGATTTGTAGATTTTGACCGTGTTTTGGCAGCCTACGCGGCTTATGTCATAAAGAAAGGAAAGGGAAGAACAATTGTTACTAATGTCGAGGCTTCTATGTGTGTTGAAAAAATGGTGGAAGAGCTTGGAGGAAAGGTTGTTAGAACAAGAGTCGGTGATGTTTACGTTGCTGAAGAAATTAGACAGCGAAAAGCTGTTTTCGGAGGAGAACCTTGCG
>CBETPM010000246.1:0-1830 GCA_965538135.1 Candidatus Bathyarchaeota archaeon | reverse complement strand
ACTTTTACGTGTTTTTCTTCGCTTTTTTATTTTTTCAACAGTTTTCTCTACACCTTTCCAACCTTCGACGGCCTTCGAATGAACTATTTCGAAAGCTTCTTTCGAAGTTAGCATAGGCAATTCTTCGCCAACAGCCCTTCTTGTAAGGTAAGATGCTGCATTTAGAACTTCTCCGTTTAGCCGTGAATCTGTCAAATCAGCCAAATGACAAATTAAAGCTTCAACACTGTGCGGTCTAATAGGCCCGTAATCTCCGTGATGAGCAGCCACCACATGAATAACCTCCAAAGGAAAACCTCTTCGAACAAGCTCTGAAATCACAAGGGACAAATGATCCATATAGTCTGCTAACTCCGAGGAACCGTAACTTCCATTTTCGTTTATTGTGTAAGTGGCTGGTTTGAAAATGTCGTGCAACAAAACGCCAGCCAAAACAAAATCACGGTTCACTTTTCCATGATAGACTTTTTCCACAGAATCACACATTGTTAAGGCAATATTTGCTGTTGAAACAACATGTTCTATATAGCCTCCTGGATAACAATGATGATGAGAAAGTCCCGCCGGCGAAAACTCAAGGGGCAAACCAGAATACCTTTTACCGTCCGCTTCAAAAGTAGGGTTCTCCAGCAGCTCAACTACTTTTTCTCTTAGCTTTTTGCCACGAATTTTTTCTGTTAATTTTCTAATTTTGGGATGAAGCATTTTTGTTCTCACTGGTTACTGTGTTAGTGCCGAAGCCCATATTGATTTTTTGTTTTATCTTGTTTGCTATTTCATGAGCTTTCAAGATGGGTTCCGGAATTCGGCTAGAACATGTGCACCTCTTAACTATTTTTACAGCAGTTTCTAAAGAAATCCTATGCCCAACACTAACATAAACAGGTCTTTGCCCCTTCCTTGTAATAACTTCAGCCCCTACAACTTCTTCTTTATGCTTCAAAAAGGCAAAATCGTTTTCCGCTGTTCTGTTAACTTCGCCCACCAAAATACTCTTTGCAACTCCTATCGTGGGTTTTCTTATAACAAGACCTAAATGGCTGGCGAAACCGCATCTATAAGGATGAGCAAAACCGTGACCATCTACAAGGAAAACATCCGGCTGTTTTCTAAGTTTTCTAATGCATAAGATGCTTGGAGCTACTTCACGAAAAGAAAGCAAAGTTGGAATGTAGGGAAAACAAGTTTTGCACATGGCTGTTTGGGATTCTACAAGCCCTAGAGAATCATAATCCAAAACGGCAACTGCACCTATAGAGAGGTTTTTGGTGTAAGCAACATCAACCCCCGCCACTAAACTAATTTTTTCTGGCAAATAATCCTCACAAATAATTTTCTTTGACATGAGAAGCTGTGCCTGATGTGCCTTTACCTGCGAAAAATTAGATTTAAAACTTTTTCTCATATCATTCTTCTCGACAAAACATTGAAAGTTCAATTCTTTCCATGCCTACTTTCAAATTTTCTCAGATAACTCTCTAATGCTGCCCTGCGTACTTCTTGGGTTACATCCCCTCTTGTTTGCTCAATAATTTTCCTCGCAACATCACATTTTCTTCTCAAACCGGGAACAAGCATGTAAGCTTCATCCATGCCCATAAGCTCTGTGTAAATCTCATCCATAATCTTCAAACACTCCTCGCTTTTTTCCACTTTCCCTTCGCGGAGAGCGTCTAGAACCAAGCGCCTAAATTCGCCTATAACATCAGCCAATCCAAGCACGTAATCAACCGGAGGAACATTGATTTCTTTCGGCGTTACAAAAGTTCTTTTCTCAACTAGATTAATGAGAATGTTTGCTTCAGAAAATTCTTGAAGAGCCGCACTGAA
>CBETPM010000245.1:0-1842 GCA_965538135.1 Candidatus Bathyarchaeota archaeon | reverse complement strand
AGATAAGCGGCAATGGCAACTGAAACAGCAGCAACTTCTTCCAGCTCCGCCACTCTCTCTGACGATATTCCAGTTTTTGCCTCTTCCCGTTTTGCCTTCCTTTTCTTGAAAAATTCCATGGCTACTTGGGGAAAAAGCGCATAGGTCAGCCTATCTTCTTCGCTTTCTATATAGGGCTTTACTTCTTCCGGGATTTTGTCTAAGGCTGGTTCTAGAAGATCTGCTGGACGGCATGTTATGGGCTCTTCGTCGCCTATAATCAGCTTCTTCACTTCTTCATTTATGGGTGCTGGAGGCTTTCCGTAAAAGCCTTTCACGTAATCCTTAACTTCCTTGGGCACTATGCTGTAGCGTTTTCCAGAAAGCACATTAAAAACTGCCTGTATCCCTACAAGCTGGCTTGTGGGCGTTACAAGAGGAGGATAGCCAAGCTCTTTTCTCACTTTGGGAACTTCTTCCAGAACTTCCTTTAGTTTGTGGAGGGCGTTTTGTTCTTTAAGCTGTTCGAGAAGATTGGAGAACATTCCGCCCGGTATTTGGTGGATTAGGATTGAGGTGTCTACGCGTTCGGATTTTGGATTGATAAGTTTAAGCTGGTCATAGTATTTTTCGCGGAGTTCTTGGAAATATTCTGCGATTTCATGGAGCAGCTCCAAGTTTAAACCTGTATCATAAGGTGTTCCTTTCAAAGCTGCTACAACAGACTCCACTGGCGGTTGAGAGGTCCCCCAAGCAAGGGGTGAAAAGGACGTGTCAAGGATGTCTACGCCTGCGTCGCATGCGCGGAGATAGGTCATCATCACCATCCCGCTTGTGCTGTGGGAATGCAGGTGAACTGGTAAGCCAACCTCTTTTTTCAGTGCGGTTACTAGTTGGTAGGCGGGTTGGGGTGCAAGCATGCCTGCCATGTCTTTTATGCATATGGAATCACATTCAAGTTCAGCGAGTTTTTTGGCGACATCCACATAGTATTCTATTGTGTGAACTGGGCTTATAGTGTAGCAGATGCTTCCTTGAGCGTGTTTGCCGCATTTTTTGATGGTTTTGATGGCTACTTCCATGTTGCGAACATCGTTTAAGGCGTCGAAAACCCGGAAAACGTCTATGCCGTTTTCCGCTGCCTTTTCCACAAATTTTATGACAACATCGTCTGGATAGTTATGGTAGCCCACAACATTTTGTCCGCGAAGCAACATCTGGAAAGAAGTATTTTTAATATGCCTTTTTAGCGTACGTATGCGTTCCCAAGGGTCTTCGCCAAGATAACGTATGCAAACGTCGAAGGTGGCGCCTCCCCACATTTCAATGGAGAAAAATCCTACTTGGTCTATTTTTTCTGCTATGGGCAGCATGGCGTCTGTGCGCATCCTTGTTGCCATGAGGCTTTGATGCGCGTCTCTGAATGTGGTGTCTGTGATTTTAACTGGCTTCGGGCTCATAAATTGACTAGCCCCTCTAGTGTTTCCACGTCCTGTTGGTGTCTTGAAAATGGTGAAGCTCTTATTAATCTATAATGGTTAGTTTACGCCTTTTCTCATCTATCATCTTGCATATTTCTTTTCAAGCCACTTGACAGCGAAGTCTACAAATTCGGCAGCGTCAAAAAGATAGGATTGTGCCATTCCAACTTTGCCTGAACACATTTTTCCAGAAGCCAGAAACTCGCGGGGGATAGCCTCAAAATACTCTTCAGCATCTGGCAAAACGTTGCCGCAAGTGTCAAACTCCTCCACTTCCACCCAAACTTTTCTACCATCTTTTAAAATTGGAACCTTGTAACGCACTACAAGTTTGTTGGGCACCTTAGCCAAATGTTCAGCGTGATGCAAAAGCGTTATGGAA
>CBETPM010000244.1:0-1855 GCA_965538135.1 Candidatus Bathyarchaeota archaeon | reverse complement strand
AAAGGAGTTAAAATTGATTGAATAAATAGTCGCTCCTGAAAAAGGCAAAAAAGTAAGAAACTGGATTAAAAACGAAAGAATAAAGCACTCTCTCAATTGATTTAATTGCAAGATTTAAATAATTTATAACACAAATCTTGCAAAATAAGTCAAAAAAAAAGAGTATAAAATGATAGGTAAATCCCCAAATCAGAAACAATCAGATTTGTTCAATCCCTTACTTGAAGATTTCATAGATATGAACCATGAGCTAGTGTTGTTATCCAAAGCAATAGATTGGAAGAAGCTGGAAGAAAAATTATCAGTTTACTATTCGCACACGGGTAAGCCATCTATGCCGATCCGTTTAATGGTAAGTTGTTTATTACTAAAACGACTCTACAACCTAGGAGACGAGACACTTGCAAAGGAATGGGTAATGAACCCTTATATGCAGTACTTCAGCGGTGAATCCTACTTTAGACATAAGTTTCCATTTGATCCAAGTGATTTAGTACACTTCCGTAAACGTATCGGAGAAGAAGGAATCGCAACAATCTTTAGTTACACGGTAGAACTCCACGGAACTCAAGCAAAGAGCAAACAGCTACTATCTGATACAACAGTTCAAGAGAATAATATCACCTATCCGACAGACTCAAAACTTGCAAAGAAGATAATAGATAAATGCAATTCGATATCAACTAAAGAGATGACAAAACAACGCCAAAGCTATAAGCGAGTCAGTAAACAATTGCTTCGTGATAGCTACAATGGTCAACATCCAAGGAGAGCGAAAAAAGCGAAGAAGTCACAAAAGAAATTAAAGACAATTGCCGGTCGATTAATCCGGGAGTTAGAAAGGGAGTTATCCTCAGAAAGACTTCCCGAGTATGAAGAGGACTTAAAGCTATACAAGCGAGTATTATTGCAAAAGCCGAAAGACAAGAATAAGATATACAGCTTACACAAAATGTTTACCGCATGTATAGCCAAGGGGAAAGCACACAAGAAATATGAGTATGGCAACAAGATAGGAGTGATGGTCAATCCAAAGAGCTTGGTGATACTGGGAGTGGAGAGTTATGAAGGCAACCCACATGACAGTAGAACGATAGCTCCGTTATTAGCGCAGATAAAATCTAATCTCAACTATCAACCCGAAGAAGTAATTTATGATAGAGGAGGAAGAGGGATCTCTGAAATAGATGGAGTAAAAATCTCCACACCAAAACCGGCAATGAAAAGAGATAGTCAATATGAGAAAACTAAGAAGCGGAAGAAGTTTAGAAGGAGAGCGGCAATAGAGCCGGTGATTGGACATTTGAAGAAAGAATTTAGGATGGAACAAAACTATCTGAGTGGAGAGAAATCCCCCAAGATCAATGCATTATTAGCTGCATCCGGATGGAACTTGAAGAAACTGATGGAAAAATTGAAGAACAAATTTTATTGGCTTTTTTCATACTTGGAAATCCTAAAAAATAAAATCTTTAATGTCTATCTTTATCACGGATTTGTTTGTTCATAAGGAACGACTACTTAAAGATCTGCAAAGAAAAATGGTTTTTATAACTGGGCCACGTCAAGTTGGCAAAACCTATCTTTCAAAACAAATAGCAAAAGAATTTGAAAGTACACAATATCTAAATTTTGATGCCATTGATGATAGAAGAATAATAAATGAGATGAATTGGAAAAGAAATGCTAGCCTGATAATTTTTGATGAAATTCATAAAAAGAAAAATTGGAAACTTTTTTTAAAAGGTGTGTATGATTCACGAGAAGAAAATCAAAAAATATTAATTACCGTTAGTGCAAGGTTAGAAACATTTAGACAAAGTGGTGAATCCCTTGCAGGAAGATATTTCCACCT
>CBETPM010000243.1:0-1859 GCA_965538135.1 Candidatus Bathyarchaeota archaeon | reverse complement strand
TTCTGTTCTGAAGGGAGAAACACTACATAGGGATGTAAATTTTTACTCAAGCTTTCCACAGTTACCGGTTCATGCAACAATCCTTATTTAAAGGTTTATGAAAATGGCTTGCAACAAGTTTTTAAATGTTTTAATGGTCATCCTATTGCGGTGTTCTCAACGAGCAGCGGAAACTGGGTTCCCTCCGACGGCGACACCTTCGTAACAAAAGAAGGCTTCGTACTCAACGTTTTTGGATATGAACATCCTCCAACCCGTGTTTTCGCCTTTCTAAAGTACATCCCATCCCACTACAAAAAACTCTTTAAAATCAGCTATCTGGAAAGAACATGGAACTTTGGGCAGATAAAACTTTTCCGTGCTGAAAGACTTTACACTGCTGAAAACTACCAAGCCTTTCTTGAAGCTTTCAGAGAAAGCTTTCCAGAATATGTTTACTTTTGCCCTTTCCGAGGAAAGGAAGTAATTGCTGCTCCTTTTAAGGCTATTGAGAAGGTTTATGTTCCCAAGGAATGTTTGAGGCTTCTTTTTAAAAAAGAACATAAGGATGAGCTGCAGAAGATGACTTTAAGTTTTGTTGAGTTGCTTTCAAGCGAGTCTGGAATTTCCATAGAAGATTTTGGTGTTCACGGTTCTATAGCCTTAGACATGCATACAGAAAAATCCGACATAGACATTGTTGTTTATGGTTCCCAAAACTTTCGAAAACTAGAAAAGACCATAGAAAACCTTGTGGATGCCGGAGCCTTAACATATGTTTTTAACAACCGTTTAGATGCTGCAAGACGTTTTAAGGGACGCTACATGAACAAGATTTTCATGTACAACGCCATAAGAAAACCCCAAGAAATCCAAACAAAATATGGCACACAAAAATTCATACCCTTGCACTCAGTAAAATTCAAATGCATAATAGAAGACGATAGCGAAGCCATGTTCCGTCCAGCTATCTACAAAATCCAAGACTACAAACCACAAAACCAAATCTCGAACCTTCCAAAAGAAGCAATTCCTGAGATTGTTGTCTCCAACATCGGATGCTACCGAAACGTTGCAAGAAAAGGCGAACAAATCAGCGTTTCCGGAATGCTGGAACGTGTAGAAAGCATTGAAAAAGGTGAAACCTACTACCAAGTTGTTGTGGGAACAGCCACAAACGAGGAAGAATACCTTTGGCCAGCTTAAACCTTAGAGACCGCGACGCCATAACCACAAAAGAAGGCTTAATCTTCCGTGTCTTCGGCTATTCTCATCCACCCGAAGCCTACATATGCGATGCTGAATATGCTCCCGAAAAACTTTTCAAATCCGATAACCCCAAGGCGCTCAGAACAGACGGCAGAAACGTCTTTTACAAGTTTTACGAGGACGAGGGCTGGAATTTTGTCAAAAAGTATTTTCCGCATTACATGATTTTTCACAAACCTTTGCATAGCAAAGTTTTAGGTGTTAGACGCAAAGGTATAGCGGAAGTGCGGAAACCCGGAGAAACTCTCAGGAAGCTTATTGAGAAAAAACCTAAAGACGAGCTTTTAGAAGCCATGGAAAACGTGCTGGAAATTGTAACTCAACATTCTAGCGTATCAAAAAACTGTTTCGGCGTCTTTGGTTCTTTGCTTCATGGTTTTTATCACCCGAAATATTCGGATATAGACCTAATAGTTTATGGAAGAGAAAACACATTGAAAGTACGAGAAACTCTGGAAGAGTTTTATCAAAGGGGAAATTCTCTTCTCAGAAACGAGTTTGAAAGCGACACCGCCATACAAGGAAAAACATGGAGATTCTTAAACTACAGTCCAAAAGAGTTTCTCTGGCACCAGAAAAGAAAGGCAATCTACGCCCTTTTTAACCATAAA
>CBETPM010000242.1:0-1861 GCA_965538135.1 Candidatus Bathyarchaeota archaeon | reverse complement strand
CATAAGCGTGGATACTTCATCTTTTAGACTGATTTTTATAATTGGTGCGGGGGGCGGGATTTGAACCCGCGAAGGCCTACGCCAGAGGATCTTAAGTCCTCCCCCTTGTCTTAGGCTGTCTGGCGCCCAATTGCCTATTTAGACCTGGCTCGGGTACCCCCGCACCGCATTATTTTGATAACATGTGAATAGTTTAAGTTTTTTGCAGAGTTTGCACTAAGTTAAAATTTGCATAGTGTCTAGAATATTGTGGAGGGCGGGTAGCCTAGTATGGATAGGGCGCAAGCCTCCTAAGCTTGTGGTCGTGGGTTCAAATCCCACCCCGCCCGTTTAAACTGAACCCCGGACACTCTGATCGTGCCTTCTTCCCGTGGCTACTTTCTTTGTCTGAAGATTTTGTTTCCGTCGTAGTCGAACACATATTCGAAGCCTGCCTCAACAAGCTTGCAGACCTCTTCTTCTGATTTGGCAACCTTTGCTATGTATTCATCTTCTTTGAAGTTGACAAGGTGCGTGTAGATAAGCGTGTTCTGTATGCTTCGGTGCCCGAGGATTTGCATCACGTGAAGGCTCAAGCATAGTATTCAAATTCAAATACAAAAACGAAATAGAAGCCCACTCTCCCAAACAACGGCAAAATTTCAGTTACAGCCAACACAGCAAACATTGTTGGAGCTTTAACAATGAAAGGCCTCGCATTGCCACGCCTAAACGACAAAGACAGCTACCACATCTACGCAACCCAATAGAAGCCTCCAAAGCATACACAGACCTGATTAGAAAAACGAACTTAACCACAAAAGAAAAAGCAACAATACGCCTCAGCCTAAACAAAATAAACCAAGCTTTCAAAATGATAGACTCCTACGGCGTGCAATCAGTTTCTCGCTTCGTCGGCACAGATATCAACGTAGACGTGCACACAAGAACAAACACCTTCATAAAAAATATAACGCAGAGCTTAAGCCTATAATGTTCGCTAACAATGAACACTGATATATCCAAGCGAACACTTAAACTCAAGCCAACAACGCATGATTGACACCTTAAGCAACTAAAACAGAAAAAGAGGGGATTTTGTGGGAGATTTCTCCATAAAGACGTGATGGATTATCTTGGTTATGAAGTAATTGTTATTAGGCTGGTTTGGAAATTTATCTTTAGGTGTTATGTTTGGGCGAGGCCGAGGCCGTTTTGGGAAAGGTTGAGGAGATCGGTAGGAAGCTTGACGAGATAAAAGATTTTCTTGAAGATGTTTTCTTAACAACCGAAGAGTTTATGCTTTTAAAGGAAACAGATGAAATCGTAAAGAAAAGGCGATTTAAAGAGTTGAAAGCCCTCGATGAAATTTAAGGTCCTTCTTCACAGGAAAGCTTTTGAATTTTTAGAAGAACTTAAACCAAATGAAAAACAGCGAATAACTGAAAGGCTTAAACAGCTCGAAGACTTCCCAAACGTCAAACTTGACCTAGTTAAAATTGCCGGCGAAACCAACACCTTTAGACTGCGCGTTGGAAATTACAGAGCGCTCTTCAAAATTTATGAAGAAGAAAAATTGATAGTTGTAATAAAAATAGACACAAGAAAGAAAGTATATCGTTAACAGGGGTTTTGCAGGAGGATTTCGTCAGTCATTCTTGAGTGCAAATCCCACCCGCCTGCACCATTCTTTTGGCATTTTAACCGTTTATTACAGCTCTTTTTGAGAAAGCTCTTGTTTTATCAGTTTTTAGTCCTATGTCGTCCTACCATTTTGGTGTAAGATTTGAATCCACGCGTGCAATTATGTAATAATGCTGGATTGACCGCATCCAAATTGCGAATCTTAGCCGACCTAGCTATTTTCCCATCAAAGCAATAG
>CBETPM010000241.1:0-1873 GCA_965538135.1 Candidatus Bathyarchaeota archaeon | reverse complement strand
ATTTTCACTTTCATAAGTGCCTACGGATTTCTAACCCAGAACCTTTCAATCATAGCCTCTGAAGATTTAATCCAAACTTTCGGTGAAGCCTTAGCTCCTCTCATAGCCACCTGCATCCGCATAATGTATCTTGGGATAATGGGCTGGGTGGGCTCTCTTCTAACAATAAGGGGAGTTACGATAATTGCTCACGCACCAGCCACGCCTACACCTGTTGCTCAAAAAACACCAGCACCCCAACCAAAAAAGGCAGTTCCTCAAACTCAAAAGGCAAAGGCTGAAAAACCCGGGGAAAAAGCAAAGCCCGAGCCAAAACCTGAAACAAAACCAGAGCCAAAGCCGCAAGAACCAGAAATTGTGGTCATTCCTCCAGAGCCTGTTTCGCCACAACAGCAGCAGACGCAGCCAAAAGAAGAACAGCAACAATTTAACAACCAGTAGTTTAGAATGGAAAATCTGGAAAAGGGCGGAAAATGAAAACATCTATTCGAATGATTGGCATAGCAACAACTTTTTTGTGGATTTTCCTAATCTCATTTTTCATTTCCGCGGTTTACTCCGTAAAAGATTTACAGTTTAACATGGGCGAACCCAGCATAGGTATATACCATGATAATATGGCTTATTTCTCGCTGCCCATAGCAATCGCAAACAACGGTTTCTACGACATCGGCTCCTTCACAATATTTACACAAATATTAGATGAAAATGATTTCCAGATTGCGAGAAATTCAACTTTTGTTCCGGTTATAAGAAAAGGTGAAAACATAACAGCCTTTCACACGGTAACATTTAACATTAGTGATTTGCTGCAAAACAGTCAAGTGAACTACCTTTTAAATGACACTGAATTTCTTGTTAAAGCAGCCTTAGGCATGAGCATAGCAAGGCTTATTCCAGTTCAAGCTGTCACAAACTTTACAGTTCCATGGGGTGCGCCTTTTTACAACCTTGCCTTCAGTGAGCCCCAATACTTATATTTTAACGCAACCCATTTTCTTGTTGCAATACCAGTAAGCTTTGAAAATCATGCTTTCTTCGACTTAGAGGGAACAATACAAATTAAAATGTATAATGATGCTGACATCTTGGCGGGTTGGGGAGAGACAGTCTTCGGAGTGCCTCAACATTCGCCCTACAATGGAACTGTAGAGTTTTACATTTCCACTGCTGATATTACAGAAAGCGGATATTTGGAAGCGTATCTCTTAACCCCAATTTTCGATTATGGACCTTTGGTGGTTCCTTATGGTTGAAAAAAACGAAAACTCCCCGAGTATACCGCGGCAAATAGTGTTTAGGGCTTTAAAAGCAGCTGTGAAGGGCACTCTCTTTTATTTCTTATATTTCCTTCTATGGATGATGTTTCTGGCGCCCTTAGCACTAATAATTCCTGGTCTGCAAGGAATCATCGAAACTTTCTTCGCAGTTTACATAATATTAATGGTTATAGGCGAGTTGACTCACGGGACAATTTTCCAACACTTTTTCGATGCGGCTAAAACCCTTTTTATTATAGGCTATTTGCTTCTCTCCTTGAAAGGGGGCTTAGTCAGCTTAACCTATCAAGAAATAATTTTGACAGTTGATCTTCGCCTCTTTTTAATGTTTGCAATACTACTAAGCCTTCTGGGACTAACAAAATCTGTGCTTCAAGCAATAAATTATCTAACACAAAAAACAGAGCAAGTAACCATCTAGAATTTAAAAACCGTATCCATTTCCAGGTTGGTGGTTTTGATTTTTAGAGAAAATTTCGAGATATTTTTTTGTTAACTGCCTAACCTTCTCTTCGTCGCTGGAATATTTCACATGTAAAAACTCATGGATTAACGTGGCCCTAGCGCGGTTTTTAAGATAGGAGTAGACTTTC
>CBETPM010000240.1:0-1874 GCA_965538135.1 Candidatus Bathyarchaeota archaeon | reverse complement strand
GCAAGCGAGAAACAGTTGGGTTTTGAATGTGACAAGTGTCGGGTGACTTTTGTGAAGCCGATTTTGGCTACGGTTTCTTCTAATGGAAGTTTTCAAAGTTATTATGCTTGTCCGCGTTGTCTTTCAAGAATACATGTAAAAGAAGAAAAAGAAAGCGTTGTTTTTGGTAGAAGGATTGGAAAAGTTAAAGAGAAGCAGGAGAGTGTTGTTGAGTGTAAACACTTTTTTGGATTTTTGAAAAAACGCCCAAAGGATTCGCCTATACCCGACGAGTGTTTAACGTGTAGCAAAATGATTGAGTGTTTAACACAGTAAACATAAATATTCAATGTGATTTTATTTTCGATTCAGTGATTGATAGTTGATTCCACTTAGAGATTTGAATAAGCCTTTAACAACTCCTCATATAAACCGGATAATTTTAATTGTAAACATCATTATTTTTTCGGTATATTGGCTTTCAAGTCAAAACATTTTTCTTAACTCACAGTTCGCAATTGAAATTGGAGGCAAATATGACGCGTATGGCAATGAAATAATACCGGGAAAGTTTGTAATGAAACCGAGTGACATAATTCAAGGGCAAAGGCTTTACACCCTTTTCACATCCATGTTTATGCATGCCGGGTGGCTCCACCTTTTGGGCAATATGCTTTACCTTTACATTTTCGGAGACAACGTAGAAGACGTTTTTGGACATGTTAGTTACTTTTTCTTTTACATAATTTCGGGAATAGTTGCATCCATTACACATATAATAAGCGTTCTATTTGCTCCTGAAATAGGCAATTTCATAGGTGTTCCTCAAGTAGCAGATTTAACAACGAATGTTGTGGGAGCTTCAGGAGCAATTTCTGGAGTTTTAGGCGCTTATCTTGTGCTTTATCCCACATCAAGAATCCTTACTTTGGTTTTTTATGGATGGATAATAATAGTGCCCATACCTGCAATTTTCTTTTTGGGCTTCTGGTTTTTGATGCAGTGGCTTCTCGCGTTATTTGATGTGACTGGTGGTGTTGCTTACTGGGCGCATATAGGAGGTTTTATAGCGGGGATTATTCTGGCTTTAGTTTTTGGTAGGAAAAGAAAGAAGGCTAGAGATTCGCGTCTCGGTTTATAACAATTATGTTTTGTAGGTAACAACGGGGTCTGTCCGTCATGAGTTCCTCATCCGCATAAATCAGACTGGGACGGCTACATCATCCCCCAAGAAATAAATATTGAAGATATAGAATAAGGTTTCTATATAAGCCCTATTTTTTCAGTTTCTTATACAAGGCCTTTATTGTCCCCGAAACATTCAAAACATGTATTGCAATCGGTTTTTCAGCAATACTTGTTATTGATGCTATAGCTGCCCGAACATTTTCAATAGCCGTATGCACCACACGTATTACAGCAAACCTCTTTTCAGCATCATAATCAATCAAGGCCAAGCCAGTTTTGCTTGCACCATACTCCCCATAAAGCCTTAAAACCGCACCCCAAAGGGCATTCATTAACTCTTTCGAACTAAAAGCTTCTTTAGAATCTATTTTTAAGGCTAAATAGCGTTTGCGCTCTTTTTTCAGCAATCGTTTCCTCTCCTGATAACGCGTATCCCAGGCGCAACAAACTCTGGACTGAGTTTTTCCCTGTTCCTTTTAACAATCCTCACCGGATTTTTTGAAACTGCTTCTATAGCTGGCACTCTTTTTAGGTCGAAGAGAGATGCTAAGGCTGCAAGCTCCCTTGGTTTCCGCATAAGCAGTTCATCTGAAACTCCGCTAGAAACTATTATTGGCACGCGAAACTTTTGAGCAATCGTCACCTCTTTCCGCAAATTTGACATAAGCCTTATCCTTCCAGCTCCTTCAATCACAATTAAAGGTTTT
>CBETPM010000239.1:0-1881 GCA_965538135.1 Candidatus Bathyarchaeota archaeon | reverse complement strand
AACCAGATTCTACTGGCTTTACATCCACAACATAAGTGCTAACACCTTATACATAAGCTTCGACGGAGGAACCAGCTGGAAGCAAATCGCCTCTGATGATAAATTGGAATTGTCTGCTCCCGAAGGCAAAAAAATCCGATTAAGCGACCCTTTAAAGCTGAAAGCCTCAGCCCCAGCCTCCCGCTTTGAAATGCTGCTGCTAGTGCATGCCTCAGATGCTATGAGAATAAGGTAGCCTTTTTGCCTGTCTGCCCAGTCTGTCACAGTGCATGGCTAATTCAGCGGAACCGCATTTTCCACTGTGCAGACTGTCAAACACGCTTCACCCTAGCCGATAACCCCCGTCCAAAGCTGAAACGTTGCGGAGAAAACGTTAAAATCTATCCAACAGCCAAGATAGTTCAAGCTGAAAACCTCGAATTAGGCAACAACGTAACCATCGGCGACTTCTGCTTCATCAATGCAGGCAAACACACAGTAATAGGCGACAACAGCCAGCTGAACGCCTACGCCAGCATCATAGGCGGCGGAAAAACTTACATTCTAAACGACGTCTGCATAAGCTACTATGCATGCCTAATAAACGGAACAGACACACCGTCAGCCAAATACATGGTGGACGCACGTCCACTAACAGAACGAAAAGTCGTTAAAGGCAAGATAACAATAGAGCCATGTGCTTTCATAGGAGCCCATGCAATAATATCAGTGTCAGACAAGAAGCCAGAAATACTGATAGGAATGAACTCTGTGATAGGTGCAGGCACATTCATTAACGACGACATACCCCCCAACACAATTATAATCCCGAAACAAAAACTAATAAAACAAAGGTTTACCTAACCTAACTTCTCTCTTTTTTCTGGAAGGGTAAAACATGGCTGAAGAAAAGCTAACCGTACCTCTAAAGGAGGTTTACAGCTACCTTAAAACTAGACCATGCGAGTATGTAAGCACAACCGAAATCGCCGAAGCCCTGAAAATATCCTATGCTGCAGCCTACTATCGAGCCCGACGCCTAGCAGAACTAGGCTACATAGCCGAACATGTTACATGGATGACAGCCTACGTTAGGGGAAGACGAGTAACATACCGCCGCCGATGGTTCCACTACCTCGTAGAATTTTACAAGTCGCATACCATCATATCAATGGATTACGCGGAAGAGCATCTCTTCGAATGCCATGTAATATTCCCCCATCTAAAAAAGGAGATAACAGAGGAAGACGAGGAAACCCTTTTAACTTTAGCCTTCGAGCTTATGGCTGAATATGGATTGCCCACCCGCCTTCTAACACACCCAAACACAACATTCAACCTTGGAGAAGTGCAAACAAAACCCGCTGCAAAATTCAACGAACAAACAGAAGCAAGCATATTCGACGTTAAAAGAACAGGAGCCCCTGTTAGACGCTCATACCGCATACGCTGGAAGCATGAAAAAGCATGGACTGAAACCACCCTTACAGGCGAAAGAATAGAACATCCAGCAAAAATTTCATACACAAAAATCGAAGAAATAGGAAAAATTGGAAGAGAAGAACTTAAAAAGAAATGGAAAGAGCTAGCTGAAAAAGAGGCGATACAGTGAGAATACTCAACTCTTTACGGGAAACCGAATCCACCTTAAAAGCTGACGTTGACCTAGGCGGTTTCCCCGAATGGTGGAGACTCAAGGTCATACTCAACTTTATGAATTTTCCAGACGCAAAAATATTCCAAACAGGAACAGGAAGCTACCACCTTAAAAGCTCCCTTCCCAGCAGCATGAAAATCCGAAGGGCAATTCCTGACTGCCGTGGCAGAATCTATGTGAGCGATAGACGCTTTGAAATGATTGGAGCCCATGGCGACATCATTTTCTGGACTGGAAAGGGTAGG
>CBETPM010000238.1:0-1896 GCA_965538135.1 Candidatus Bathyarchaeota archaeon | reverse complement strand
ATGATACTGGAAAACATTCTCACTTGCATTGTACAGCCACAACTCAAAGAAAAGAAAACCCCTAAACTCTCTACGCTCAGAATCCCAAGAAACCATATAATCGCTCATATCCAACCAAACACCATTAAGCCTCAAACCCGAAAACTCCACCCTAGAAAGGTCCTCATCCCAAACATAATCAAAAGAAAAAGTTAAAGGCAGCTCCCAAACACCTTCATCAGCCACAAAAGCCGTAAAATTAAAAAGCGAAGGCAAACCGCTGGGAGAACGATTCTCAATCGGTCCAAAACTTTCAGGGCCCTCCTGAGTCGAATTCCTAAACTTCACCTGAACCAAATAATAAGCACAATACCCTAAACGGTTCCCAACACCCAAATAAACCGTGTAATTCTGACTACGCGTAACATTATACGGGTAATCCTCAGCCCTATGATCTGCGTCCAAAATCCAAAGTTCCGTAAAAAACTCTGTTCTTGGATAAATGAGAATTCTGCTTAGGAATGGAGAAGCAATCAGCAGGGCTAGTGTGCCAACAACAACCCAGTAAAGGAGCCCGTGCTCTTTAATGTTCATCCTTTAATCTCCATTTGTAAACGTTTATATGTATCGTTTACATTCATTTGTAAACGAGAAAAATGACAGAAACAGTTTCAACCCGAATTCCAAACGACATGGCTAAAGACCTAAAACAAATTGAAGAAGAAGAAAAAGCCGACCGCGCCACAGTGATAAGAAAACTCCTAGCAAAGGCTATAGCCGAATGGAAACTTGAAAGGGCTTTAAAGCTCTTTTGTGATGGAAAAATAACCCTCTGGAAAGCTGCAAAAATAGCAGGTTTATCCCTCTGGGAAATTATAGAAGTGATAGAAGAAAGAAAAATTCCATTCCCCTACACATATGAAGATTTCCGTGAAGATTTTGAAGCTGCTTTGAAGGAAAAATGATGCGGAAGCCACTAATTTTCAACTCGTCTCCCTTAATCTACCTTGCAAAAGTTTCCTTATTAAACACATTAAAAGAACTGCCAGAGGAAAAGTTCACCGTAACAAAAGTATTCAACGAAGTCGTCGAGGAAGGAAAAAAGAAAGGTGCACCAGAAGCATCAATCTTAGAAAACTTACTCCAGCAGCAAATAATCAAAATTCGAAATCCCGACAACGAAGAATACATTAAATTTGTAAAGAAAATTTCTGCAGAAACTGAAAGGCAGCCACTACATGAGGCGGAAGCCGAAGTTCTATGCTTGGCAAAACAGCTTAACGGGATAGCCATAGCCGATGAGAAAGCTGCAAGGTCCGTTGCAAAACTTCTGAGAATAGAGCTCCATGGAACTGGATACATATTAGGCAAAATGTTCGTAATGGGCAAAATCAAAAAAGAAGAATTGTTAAATAAGCTTAATGAAATGCGCCGCGCAGGATGGCGCCTATCAGCTGAAGACTACCTAAGACTACTCGAATACATAAAAAACCTTTAATCAACCCTCACCCTCAACCTTTACTATATTTCCTTTTCAGCAAAACCCAAAACACATAACCGCCAATGACGACACATAACCCACCAACACCAGAACCAACAAAATTAATCATAAAATCCAAATAACCCTCCTTCTCCGCATTCCTCTTCAAATAATCAGCCCTCTCCACAAAACCTTCCAGCTTTGATATACACTCATTAGCCAAACGAACAGAAGAATCAAAATCGCCCTGACTATAGGCAAGTTTAGCCTCACTTAAAAGCCAACCAGCCTCATTAAGCCTAATCAACAACTCGCTAACATTCGCGCCAGCCTTCTCAGCCTCAAAAACCGCATTATAACAACTCAAAACTTCACTCTCCGCCACAGCAATCTTGTCTTTCGCCTCCCCTTCACTATAACACAAAACCGGTTCAGAC
>CBETPM010000237.1:0-1907 GCA_965538135.1 Candidatus Bathyarchaeota archaeon | reverse complement strand
GACAAGCATCCAAAAGACCTATGGTGCAAATGGGAATTTAAACTGTCTTAAAATTATTTATAAGCGAAAACCATAGTAAACACTACGAAAATAAATTTGGGGAAAATAAACGTTAGATTCTGCTAACTGCTTCTGACTAGTATCTTCTTCTCTGATTTCTTCTTTTCATCCAGCACTCTCGGCAGTAAACCGGTCTGCTTGGGTCTGGAACGAAGGGAACTTCGCATTCTTTTCCACAATCAGAGCAGACTGCCTTGTGCATTTCTCTATTGCTCATTATACTCTTTCAACTCCTTTAACTATACTGTGCAAAAGCCACCTATGCAAAAGCAGTTTTTGCACGACCCAAGATTACCACTTGAAGTCGCTTATAAGAGTTTGCCTTGAAAAATAGCCTTTCATTAAAAACGAGAGCGGAGAAGCTTAAATAGCTTTAAAAGTTTCATGTAATCTGAGGCGTATGGAAGCGGCTAGAATGAAGATTCTGCTTGACGAAATGTACGCTGGATTGAAAGAATACTTCGAAATTTTAGGATGGGAAGCCCTGACCGTTCAAGACATTAACCTGAAAGGCGCAAAGGACAAGGAAATAGTAGAATACGCTAAAAAACATAATCTGCTACTCGTAACCCAAGACCAAAAACCCGCTGAATTAGCCGAACTTACAGGAGTAAAATACGTCCTAATTTCAAACGCTCTAATTGCAAGAATAGCCGACGAAAAAATAAGAGAGAAATACCCAGACCTAAAACCATAAACCAATTTAAACCAGTGTTTTCTGCTTTTCTCCAGAAACAAAATTCGAAACTCTAACACCCACCAGCCTTATCTTCCGATCATGTCTAAGATAGACTTGCAGAAGCTCCTTGGCTGTTTTCTTTAAATCATCCAGCCTATTCGTCATAAAAGAAAGCGTCCTACTATGAGTATGCGTTTCAAAATTTTCGTAACGCACCTTAACAGTAACCGTTTTGAAATAAAGATTCTGCTCCAAAACATCCCCATGCACTTCCTCAGCAAGCCTCTCCAAAGTCTTAAAAACCAATTCAAAATCGGCAGCATCCTCTTCAAAAGTTCTCTCTCGACTGATCGATTTTATTTCACCCCTCTCTTCCACCCTGCTTCTATCAATTCCATGCGCCATCAAATAAAGCTGAGTACCCATAATTCCAAAGGCTTCAGCTAACACTGTAGGGTCGTAGCGGGCTAAATCCCCAATGGTGTTTATTCCCATAGCCTGTAGTTTTTGCTCTGTTTTACGACCAACCCAGAGGAGTTTCCGAACTGGCAACGGTGCAAGAAATTGTTCCACATTTTCTTCCTTGACAACTGTTAAGCCATCTGGTTTTTGATGGTCGCTTGCTATTTTGGCTACAAGCTTGTTGGGACCTATGCCTATAGAACATGTTAGCCCCTCTTTTTCTAGGATTTCCCGTTTTATTTGCCGTGCAAGTTCTTCAGCCTCTTCATAGTCTCTAACTTTGGAAGAAACGTCCAGAAAAGCCTCGTCAATTCCCCACTGCTCAAACTTGTCTGCATATCTCCGCAAAATCGCCATGATTCTACCCGAAACCTTCGCATAAAGCTCATAATTCACAGGCAAGTAAACAGCTTCTGGACAGAGCTTCCAAGCCTTTGATATCGGCATACCAGATCTAACACCAAACTTTCTAGCCTCATAATTACACGTGCTAACCACACCTCTACCTTTCCCACCCTTGGGATCCGCGCCAACAATTACGGGCTTCCCCTTAAATTCCGGATGCTCCCTCTCCTCAACAGCTGTAAAGAAATGATCCATATCCACATGAAAGATTATCCGTTTTTTATCACTCATACCCTTTATCTTTCCGAACCCTTTCAAATTTAAATGGCATCTCTGCCAATTTGAACTTATCGCAGAATAT
>CBETPM010000236.1:0-1912 GCA_965538135.1 Candidatus Bathyarchaeota archaeon | reverse complement strand
TTGGATGTCGAAAGTCGTACATTACTGGTGTTTCAACTTCCATGGCACCATACTCCATCATTTTCGCTGTTACAAGCTGTTCCAAAAGAGATTTGATTAAACGTCCTTTTGGATACCATCTAATGTTTCCAGGGTCGCTCCCACTTTCGTAGTCGGCAATTTCTAAACGCTTCATTAACGGCACGTGAGGAGGCATTTGCTGGCTTGCCCTAACCTTAGAAATTTCGTAGCGAGCAAACTTCTCCAAATTTTCATGATCTCTAAAATCAAACTTTTCTACGGGCATTATTTTTCCATCAGGCTGAAGAATATACCAGAACGATTCCAGCTTTTCTTCGGCTTTAATCGCTTCAGAAACCTTCTCTTCCTTTTCCTCTTTCACTTCAGATGGCAAAATTGTTCTCGACTGTTCGGCTAAGGGATGACCCTTGATGGATAGCGTGAACTGCTTGTTCCAGCCGAAAGGTGCACGGAAAGTTTCTATTCCCTTTTCTTTTGCAAAAGTTTCCATAGCTTTAACTATTTTTAACGCTTCTAGGGGCTTTGCCAATTTGCTGCTCAAATGGGCGTAAGGATAAATTAATATTCTATTCGCTTTCAGCTTTTCCAAGAAAGAGGAAACTTCTTCTATGGCTTTTTCAGCTACGCTTATGTTGTCGTCTTCCTCAACCGCGGTGAACAGTACGACTATTTCTTCTAGTCTCACAGTTTTCTTTTCAACTTCTTCAGCCGCGGCTATCTCTTTTTGAACTGGTGTATATTCAATGAAATTGGAGTGAAGTTGAAGTATCCGCATTATAAATTATCCTCCTTTTAGCCCATATGCCGCCATTTCTCCAACTGCTTATCTTTTTTGGTCTTCTTCTTAAACTCTTTATAATGCTCTTTACAGAGATAGACTCGCTTCTCGCTGCTGCCAACTTTCAAACCAGCAGACCTAACTTTTTCTGCTGAAAGGGAACGAACAGCGTCTGCACTGCAGCCGGACACGCTGCATTTAACACCTTTGTTAACACGTCCCAAAGATTAACGCCTCTAACACGCTCATATTCAACGCAATACAATACACATTATGCCTTAATTTCTTTTTCATAAAGCCAGCGTGCCCTACGAGAAATTTGTGTCTTATCACCCAGAGACAAGGGACCTATAGATTCTACAACAAGTGAAGCAGCCGCAGAACCAGCACATGCACACCACAATATTTCGCTATCACGTAAATATTCTGCTAAGAAACTTCCAATAAAAACATCTCCAGCGCCGGTAGGGTCAACAAATTTTTTAGGCTTGTAGGATGGAATGGTGTAAGTCGCACCTTCAATGGAGAGAACCGCTCCCTTAACGCCTAAAGTTACAATAACGGTTTCCACACCAAAATCGTGAACCATTTTTATGGCGGATTTAAGGTCTGAAAAGCCTGTGACAGCTTCAATTTCTTTTAGGGACGACTTGTAAATGTTAGTTAATTCTAATATACGATTATCCTTTAGTTCTTTGTAAAGCATGTTGCCATCTGAATCGAAAATTCGAACAAGCCCTTGGGGGTCTAGAGACAAAATTTCACAGTGCTTTTTTAGATTTTCCATCACTTGGTAGTCTATTTCTCCAGCTATCGGGGCTACGTGAACAGCGTCTGCCAATGCAAGCTTTTGCAAATCGCCTACTGTTATTGGTGGGCCTTTACATTTTAAATGTAAACTTCTTTCTGATAGATTTGAATTGTATTTTAACTCAAAATGTGTTGTTAAAGAATTTTTAGCATTAACCAGCCCGGATAAGTCGATTCCCTCCTTCTGAAGTAACCACAGGTAAGCTTTTGGAAAGTCTTCGCCAACCTTGGAAATTATGGAAACCGAAGCATCTAAACGTCTTGCAGCTAAAGAGACGTAGGCTGCAGAACCCCCTAAACATG
>CBETPM010000235.1:0-1932 GCA_965538135.1 Candidatus Bathyarchaeota archaeon | reverse complement strand
TTTGTATTATTTTAAGGATGCGCTATTATAGAAAGAATTAAGAGTTTGAACCCTTTCTATCTTGGTTTCTAAATAGTGCTTGGAAAAGGAGTTACCAGTTGGGACTCGTTGATCCGTTAACAGCTATCGTAGTTTCTTTTTGTTTTTTAGGTGTCATGATTTACAAACGGGTGAATCTTGGAATAACTTTGAATGCTGCGGCTTTGCTGCTGGCTTTACTTGCTCTTGATTGGCAGAAAATTCCAACAGTAATTGTTGAAACCACTACAGACATGCTCACGATAGCTGTTGTTATTGCAACTTTTGGAGTAATGATGCTAAGCGAGCTTTACAAGGAAACAAAGGTCATCAACAGCCTAAGTGAAAGCTTAAGCAGAATAATTAACAATCCAAAAATTGTTTCGAGCGTACTCCCAGCGGTTATAGGATTCCTTCCAGTTGCTGGTGGAGCATTAATGTCCGCACCTCTTGTAGATTTAGAAGCTGAAAAACTTGGATTAAAACCTGAAAGAAAAGCTTATATAAATTTATGGTTCAGACACACGATTTTCCCAGTCTATCCAGTGAGCCAACTTCTCATAATAACAGCAGCACTTACAGAAACAACTATACCGTCAATAATTGTTCGCCAAATTCCAGTGGTCATCGCCATGATAATTGCAGGATACATCATCGGTTTCTGGAAAGTCCCTAGATTAAAAAATGAAGCAAACCCAGATAAAAATATCAACATGAACTCCGAGTTTAAACGTTTTTTCGTCGCTTTTTCCCCAATTTTAACGACAATTCTTGTTGTTACCTATTTGAATTTAACTGGTTTAGCAAAACAAGGATTTGATGTATTACTTGCAACGTTCATTGGGCTTATAATCTTAGTTATAATTTCCAAGTTAAACATGCAAGTTTTCACAAAGCCTCTCAGAAACTGGGGAATTTACGGAATTACATTCGCTGCTTATGGCGCGTTCTTATTGAGAAACATGATTAAAATGGCAGGAGTCGCTGAGATTTTTCAACCACTTATCATAAACGGAACCATTAACGTAATTGTATTACTGATAGCTATTCCAGCTTTTTTAGGATTTATTACTGGTTCACCGTCAGGAGGAATCACTATAGGTGTCTCGATTTTAACGGGAATTCTACTTTTCTCTCCGAGAACAGCGGCGTTACTATATATGAGTGCATATTTGGGATATTTAATTGCGCCAACACACTTGTGTTTTGCGTTCACAGCAAAATATTTCAAATGTTCAATGAGTAAAATGTATAAGTACATAATTCCATCTTTCATAATATCGTTCCTAATAGCGTTGTTTACATATTTTCTTTTTTGAAGGTTAAAGAAGAAATCATAAAACCTTTCATTCTAGTATTCTGTAAGATAGCCTTTCCTTCGCAGCCATTCAGTTTGATTCCTTTTATAGCGCCAAATGATGTCACCTCGTTTTTCAAACTGGAAGTCCCAAGGCGACACCAGAACAATATCGCCCTGTCTTATCCACGCTCTTCGCTTCATTTTTCCTCTTATCCTACAGTTTCGGGTGTGACCGTCTTGGCATTTCACTAAAATTCTGTCAAAACCCAACATTTTCTCGGCTATCCCTAGAACGTCGCTGCCTTCAGGCAATTTCATGTTGCTGAGTTCATCCTCGCTAATTACCTTTCTTCTACCCAAAACAAAACCTCCAACTGGCTATACCAATTTTTCTATTGGGGGTCTTCTTCTTTCCCAACAATCATGGCAGTAAACAGGTCTGTTAGGGTCGGGCTTGAATGGGACTTCGCATTCTTCTCCACAATCTGCACAAACTGCTCTATACTTCTCTGGAAATTCGCTGAAATTTGTTGGAATCTTACTTTCCAACTTTTCTATTCGGGTATTTGTTAACGCTCTTATTCTGTTCAGTTCCATTTTCTCTCTATAGCTCA
>CBETPM010000234.1:0-1955 GCA_965538135.1 Candidatus Bathyarchaeota archaeon | reverse complement strand
AAAAACAAACAAACAACCTTCTGTCTAAACTGCGGAAGACTCCTCAACCCATTCAAATGGAAACCCAATGTAAGATTTTGGGGGAAAATCGCACTACTACTCCTAGGATTTTCAACGTTAACACTAATCATCAACGCACCAGTTTTCGCAATAGCAAAAAACCAAATTGAGGTAGAATCAACATGGGAAAATATACCAAACATATTCCCAGAAATACCTGAATACAATCTTCACTTCCTCTACAGAGACATAAACTATGAAAAAATAGCAAAACAAGATGCCTCTCTAACATATGCCTATTTCCCACAAAACATTACAAAACCCGTAGTTTATGTTCTAGTAGGAATCGCAAACAGCATATCAAACTTACACAGCTGGGAAGTATGCCTAATTTCCTTGCAAACAGCCCATGGCCAGTATCCGCTAGTAGAAGTATTAAATCAAAAAGACGTAAACCTTATGCCTGGCAGTCCCATAATAGCCCGTTACCTAGTTTTTCACAACCCCTCCCAAAACTACACACAGAATACGCTATACTGGTATGAAAAAGCAACATTCAAGATTGGGCCAACAGTACAACAAAAATATGTCAGAATAAACATACTAATCCTAACAAGAGACTCAACGAACTACCAGCAATACGAACCCCAACTCTTAGCCTTCGGAGAATCCATAGCCTCATACTGGCAGCCGATAAAAACACAATCAATAGTTTCTCTAGGAATTCCTGCACAGCAAACCCTGCTAATCCTTTCCATCGCCTTCGTAATAATCACAAAAACAACACAATACACCAGCGAATGGCGGAAAAGAACCGAAAACCTCAAAATTTTCAATAGCTTTGCCACACCAGAAGACAAACTTGTGCTTCAAACCATTACGAAACTGAGCAAAGAAAAAGGGGCAGTAACAACCCAAGAAATAAACTTTGCAATAAAAAGAAAATTCGGAAAGTATATGAAAGTTGAAAACCTCGTCGAAAAGCTAAACCGCTTACAAGAGTACAACTTCATAAAGATGGACATTATCTCCAATAATAACAAACCCTTCCTCACCTGGAGAAGTTTAGCAAAAATATAGAAACCTTAAATGAAGGTTAACGCTTATTTCGGTTGAAACACATGTGCCCAGAGAAAAAACAACAAACAACAAGAGAAAACCAGAGTAAGTCTTCCGAAATTTCAAGTACACAGTATCTAATAGAAACAGTAAAAGAACTTCAAACACAAGTCGAAAATCTCAAAATAGAACTTAGAAAAGCAAAAAGTATCCCATAAAGCAAAATAGGCGTAGCCTTCATAGTTCCGGGCGTATTGGCGCTAATTTTCTCTATAATAAACGACTCAAGCATTTTAGCCTTCATTGGACTGGGCTTAACATTCTGGGGCGCCCTATTCTTCTTCGTAAGACCAGTAAGATACGTTCAAAGCAGCTTATTGGACTCAACAGCCATATCAACATACACGACAATCGACAGAATAATTAAAGATCTAAAATTAAAAGGCAAAAGCTACTACATACCACCCTACCCAAAGGAAGTGTACCTCCCCGAATACCTAAAAGGCCTAAAAGACCCCGTAGTATTTATCTCAGCGGACACTGGCGGCATGCCCTCAATAGAAGAACTCGCAAAAAGCAAATTCATGCTAGAAAATCCAAACGGTATATGTGTAGCTCCACCAGGCCTTGGCTTACTAACACGATTCGAAAGCGAGCTAAGAAAGGATATGACAAGACTTCAAATAGACGAGCTATGCGAAACACTACCACAAATAGTCATCGAAAATCTCCACCTAGCAAAAGAAGTAGAAATGAAAGCGCTCGAAAACAATATTCAAGCAAAAATCACAGATTCAACCTACAAAAACCTTTACATCACAGATGAGAACTTGAAAAGCATACATTTCCTAGGCTGTCCCCTTGTAAGCAGCATAGCCTGCGCTATAGCAAAAGCA
>CBETPM010000233.1:0-1955 GCA_965538135.1 Candidatus Bathyarchaeota archaeon | reverse complement strand
TTGACACTGTCTACCATTTAGCCGCAGTTCTCTCCGCTACGGGTGAAGAAAAGCCACAGCTTACTTGGCGTGTAAATATGGATGGCTTATACAATGTACTTGAAGTTGCCAGAGAATACGGTCTTCTAAGAGTTTTCTGGCCCAGCTCCATAGCTGTTTTTGGCTTAGAAGCTCCCAGGGTTAATACTCCTCAAAACACGGTGCTTATTCCTCGAACAGTTTATGGCGTTACCAAAGTCGCTGGTGAACTTTTGTGCAACTATTACTTTGCAAAGTTTGGTTTGGATGTTAGAAGTGTCCGCTATCCGGGCATAATAAGCAGCGAAACACTGCCAGGCGGAGGCACTACAGATTATGCTGTAGAGATTTTTTATGAAGCAATTAAGCATAAGCGTTACACATGTTTTGTGAGGGAAGACACTGTTTTGCCTATGATGTATATGCCCGACTGTCTTAAAGCAGCCTTAGATTTGATGGAAGCTGATGCAGAAAAGCTAACGTGTCGCACCAGCTACAACATAAATGCTATGAGCTTCTCCGCTGGAGAATTGGCTACTGAAATCAAAAAATACATTCCCGACTTTGTATGCGAATTTAAGCCCGATTTTAGGCAGAAAATTGCTGATTCTTGGCCAATATCCATAGATGACACTCTTGCTCGTAGAGACTGGGGCTGGAAACCCAAATATGATTTGGCTGCAATGACGAAGGACATGATGGAAAAACTGTCAAAAAAACTTGCTGAAGGCAATTTTGAAAAAACTTAATTCGCAATTACATTATTATCTTTCTCTTAAAAGGGAAGAACTTGGCCAGACTAGCTGAACTGAAACTTGCAATGGGGACATCCATTTTTCTAGTAGCACTAATCTTTGCCATCTTTCTTACCGCTATAATGCTAATTTTCAATTTCCCCCTAATCTTTGCCATCGTCCTAACAGTGCTTTTCATATTATTCCAATATCTTATAGGACCAGCCATCGTGAGAAGCTCCACCCGCTTGAATTATTTTAAAAGCGGAGAAAACCCATGGCTTGAAACAACAGTTAAGGAACTCACAGAAAAAAGCCAAATCCCAACGCCGAGACTTGCTATAGTTCCAGACGAAACTCCTAATGCCTTCGTTTTCGGCAGAACCTCCAAAAGCGCCACTTTAGCTGTTCATGAAGGGCTTTTAAAGAAGCTGAATGAAGAGGAGATTAAGGGCGTAATAGGACATGAGTTGGGACACATAAAACATAAAGATTACATTGTTATGACGATTCTTTCTGCGCTGCCTCTATTGGCTTATATCATTGCCCGTGGAACATGGGAAGCTGCCAGAGTTGCAGGATCATCCTCAAAAAAGAAAGAAGAAGGGAGCATAAAAGCTGCATTCTTGGCTGTTGCAGCAATTTCCTACATAGTTTATGTAATTTCGCTTTTATGCGTAATGAGGCTTAGCAGATTAAGAGAGCATTATGCAGATGCCTACTCAGCCTATGTTACTGGGTCTCCTAGAAGTTTGCAGAGTGCTTTAGCAAAAATAACATATGGATTGTCGCTTTCACCCAAACCTCCCTCGGGAGCTAGAGCCTTATACATTGGAGACCCCGCCATGGCTAAACAAGAAATAGGGTGCATAATGGACAGAAAGCGTGATTATGACTTGGACAAGGATGGAGTACTTGACGAAAGGGAGTTGGAGCTGGCCATGGAGAAAGAGGCTAAATCTTCATGGGCGAAAATAAACACATGGTTTGCAACGCATCCGCCTACTTTTAAGCGAATATTGTTGTTGCGAGAAATAGAGATGGAGATGGAAAGCGGAAGATATACAAGCGACAGAATTTATTCCCACATCTAAAATAGGCTTAAACAGTTATTCACATATGCAAGGAAAGTTCTACCTTCATCATTTTCTATGTTAAATTGGAAAATGCCATCTGCCCAGTTGCTAGCTATTTTCAATAACG
>CBETPM010000232.1:0-1957 GCA_965538135.1 Candidatus Bathyarchaeota archaeon | reverse complement strand
AAAAATGTTAACCTTCACCTGAAGGATGGTTCAGTAATAGTTAACGTCCAATTTCTAGAGATTTTACGGGACGATTTTGGAAGAGAAACCTTTGTCAATTGCGTCCCCTATAAGAGGCAGAGTTCGTTTAAAGTGCCGCTTAAAAAGATTGCTTGGGTTGAACAAGTAAACCTAAACCTGATTTTGAAAAATGACAAAAATTAGGATAGAAAAGTAAATTAGAAATGTTACTTTAAAGACGGTTATGCGTTGTTCGCGGTGCGGCAAGTGTTGCGAGAAAACTGAAATGCTGCTTTCTGAAGCAGATATTAAACATTTAAAAAAACTAGGGTATGGAGAAAATAACTTTGTAGTTTATGATGAGGATGGCTATGCTAAACTCCGAAATATTAGAGAACACTGTGTTTTTTATGATGTGG
Source organism: Candidatus Bathyarchaeota archaeon (assembly GCA_965538135.1). Taxonomy (GTDB): domain Archaea; phylum Thermoproteota; class Bathyarchaeia; order Bathyarchaeales; family Bathycorpusculaceae; genus PIXZ01. The sequence continues at coordinate 1,538 of CBETPM010000232.1, read as the reverse complement.
AAAAGCGTTTGTGCAAAGTTTACAAGTATAGACCTTTAGGATGTCGCATTTACCCAGTAGTTTTCGTCGAAGGAAAAGGTGTTGTTGTGGATAATTTGTGTCCTAGCAAACACACAGTGTCCACAGCCGAACGGCAACGAAAAGGAAAAATTTTGAGGAAACTTCTGGAAAGGATAGATGAGGAAGCGGAAAGACGTGTTTTACATAAAAGTATCAAAAAGGCTTAAATGACTTTAAGGAAATTTTGTCACGGGTGAAAAAATGCCTTGCACAGTTATTGCCGGAGCCTTCTGGGGAGACGAAGGCAAAGGCAAAATAATTTCATACCTAGCCTTAAAAGACAAACTAGATGCTTGCGTGCGAACAGGTTCTGTTAACGCTGCGCACACGGTATGGTATGAAGGGAAACGTTACGCTTTACACATGGTTCCCGCAGCCTTTGTTCACGAAAAATGCCGCTTATTTATCGGCGCTGGTTCAAATGTTCACATTCAACAGTTTCTTAACGAAGTTAAAGAAACCCGCGTAGAAAACCGCATAGGCGTAGACTATCAAGCTTCCATAATCGAGGAAAAACATTCAATCCAAGACAAAACAAGCGCCCATTTGAAAGGAATAGGAACCACAGGCTGGGGTGTAGGCCCCGCCATAGAAGAACGAGTCCGCAGAACAGCCAAACTCGCCAAAGATTTACCAGAACTAAAACCCTACTTGACAGACGTGACAACAGAAGTCAACAACGCCATAAACTCTGGAAAAAATGTTCTGCTAGAAGGAACTCAAGGTTTACTGCTCTCCCTATTCCATGGAACCTATCCATACGTGACAGGAAGAGACACAAGCGCATCAGCCATATGCTCCGAAGCAGGAGTAGGCCCAACAAAAGTCGACGATGTCATAATAGTATTTAAATCCTTCATAACCCGGGTGGGTGCAGGACCCCTGCCCGGCGAGTTAACAAAGGAGGAAGCCCTAAAGCGGGGATGGTTTGAAACTGCGGCTGGAACTGGACGTGATAGGCGTTCTGCTCCGTTTAACTTTCAACTAGCAAAAAAAGCCGTAATGATAAATAGTGCAACGCAAGCGGCTCTAACAAAACTTGACATTCTATATCCGCAATGCAAAGGAGCAAGAGAATTTGACGATTTGCCAGAAGAAGCAAAACAATTTGTAAGCAAAATTGAAAAACAAACAGGCGTTCCCATAGTTCTCATTGGCACAGGACCGGACGCCTTAGACATTATTGACAGAAGAAACTGAATATCACGCGTGGAAACTAGAAAACTATAAAGCATTTCTTTTCGTTAGGCTTAATCCCAAAAGATACCACCATAAGGAAGTTTAACGTTGACAAAAACCAGTTATCGAAGATTTCTAAAGTTAGGGTTTCCCTTCGAAGTGCTAAGCCGAGACCTAAAACTAATTTTCACATCCAACCTTGTCGGCTCCTTCGGCGATGGATTATACGCATACATTCTTCCATACTACATAACTGAAAACCTTAATGCTGGTCCAGTTGAAGTGGGAATACTTTATGC
>CBETPM010000231.1:0-1961 GCA_965538135.1 Candidatus Bathyarchaeota archaeon | reverse complement strand
ATGTATAAGCCTAAACGTTGAAGCCTATATAGCATGTCCATTCTGAAAACTATCTCTTCCAGAGAGCCTCTCCCAATAGGGCGAATTATCAGCGCGTTCAACTCTTTTAGGAGGTTAAAATTGTCGAGGTTGACTGGGGGTTTGTAGCCTACTCTTGCAACTAGTCGGGGGAAACTGAAGCAAACATGGGGGATGCCGCGTCTGGTTAGGACTTCTCTAAGTTGGGTGGAACTCCAAGAGTTTCGGTTTCTCGTTAATATTCCAATTTTCAAAAGTGAACCTTCTTAGCCCTTTTAAATCGTGAAATGCTAGCGTGACTGTATTCTTAAAGTTTCCGTGTGAAAGCACTGTCTAAAATTTGCGGATGTAAGGCAATAACATGTACGCGTTTTGGAAATTTTTTGAAAGCTCCAATTCAAGATAAGCTCCATAAGTGTTAAAGTAGGGCGGTCCCTTTCTGGAGAAAAGAGTTAAGATTTTGCCGCTGTGGTCGATTTTGAAGCCTTCTGGGCAAGGCTCGTGTCCCCTTACCAGAAACTTCACATCTAAACGCTTTAACGCTTCTTTGGTTACATTTTCTCCGAAGAGTTTGCCAGCGCCTCTAGGAGAAGAGCAAAAATCTTTAACATTGCTGTTTGGGTCGCTCCAGAGCATGTCTTCCAGAAGGTTTTGTTTTGGATGTTTTTCATGGGCGTAGGCTAAATCTTCAATGGTTTTAAAGTTGGGTGGCAAACCGCCGTGAACCATCAGAAATTGTTTTTCAACAAGAACCGCATTGTATAGGCATTTCCAGAGACCGCGAATTTGCATATAGGCTTCCCTCCATTTTTCTCCAAATTTAGTTTGGAATTCTAAAGGCATGTCATGTGGTGAAGCCATAAGGTCTTCGGGTCCCTCGTGATTTCCCCGTATCAAGACGATTTGCTCTGGATAATGAAGCTTCAGCTTTAATATCATGTAGTAGACTTCTACTGAATACTTGCCTCTGTCGCCGTAGTCTCCAAGAAAAACCAGAAGAGCGTCGCTTTTACTTTGCACTTTCTGCATGTAATTGCTCTGCTTGAAAATGTCGATTAGGCTTTCTAAATCGCCGTGCAAATCGCCAACAACCAACGCTTCGCCTTTAGACTTAATTTTCACAAGTCTTCCAATGACGCTAAAGTTTTTCATTTCGCCTTTCTCATTGCACAAGAGCATTGCGGCTTCCTTGATCGTTTTTGTGAAATCTTTGCATTTTATTTCCAAGGCTTCTTTGACAATTTTAGAGAAATCACTTAGCATTTTCAGCCCTTTTTAACTACAATTTTGACTTGTTTTCCCAGAAAACTGAAAATGTTCTGTTCTATTTGGCTTTTGTATTTTCCGATTTTTTCTAATGTTTCGTTGTAAGATTGTTTTAAGGCTTTTTCTCTTGATTCAAGGATTTTCTTTTTGTCTTCTAATTCTTTAAGCCTTTCTCGGAGACTGCTCAGCTCATCTCTTGTTTTAGTTATTTCAGCTGATGTGGAAAGCTTTCTTCTCTGCTCGGTTAGGTTTATGCATTTTTGATGAAGAGCACCTAGAGAATTTTTGTTAAGTATGTTGGCTATGTCTTGTTCTGCCTTGCGTTTCTTGTCGGATTTTAGCTTAAGCTTTCCTTCAGACATTTTCTGGCTTAGTTTTCGGAGAATCTGCTTTAAAACTGGATAGCCCGCTTGTTCTTTGGCAAAAGCTTCGAAGGAGTTTCTTATGTAAGCGTTAAGGGTTTCAAGCTCTTCGGGGGTTAGTCCGCCTTTATACTGTACGAATCTCTGAAATTTTATAAAGGGCTTTCGAAGGCGTCGAAGCTTATGTCTCAGCTCCTTTTTTATCTTGTCTATTTCCATGTTTAGCTGGGATAGTTGGCTTAAACTTTCTTTGCTTTTAAGAGTCTCTATCTGCTGTTCAGCTTCAACAATTTTCCTTCCTATAGAATCCTTTTT
>CBETPM010000230.1:0-1967 GCA_965538135.1 Candidatus Bathyarchaeota archaeon | reverse complement strand
TAAGAATCCGTATGCAAAGGCAAAGGCTATGGCAGCCTACGAACTGACAAAGAAGATTGCAGAGATAAACACGCGGGCTTGCTTCATGGAGAAAGAAAAGGAAAAGTATATTCCAATGGTTGCCTGCTCCCATGAAATTGCGCAGGTTGCAGCAGGTCTCGCCGAGGAGGCGCGGGAAATTGAAAAGTACGCTGACACGTTGGTTAGGCGACCACATTCTAGAGAAGGTAGATTAAAGATTAAAGAGAAATTGATGTTGCCGCCAGTTTTTGACGATGAAATTTATCAGAAGTGGCTTAAAGACATAAAAAGGGAATAAGCATTAAGCTGATCTTTGCCATTTTATGTTATGTTTGGTTATTCGTAGCTTAAATTTTCTTTTTTGTATATATGCTATTAATATGTATATATGATATTTCGATTAAGTATATATTTAAGTAGTTATTTCTAGAATTCCAGGTGAAATTGGATGAAAACCCTTGAAATAACACCATTAGAAGAAAAGACATTAAAAGTTATAATAGTTGAAAAGGAATACAGCGAACCGTTCTGGATTATAGAACCCACAAACAATCACACCCCAAAAAACATCCTTTCGTCCAGATTCAAGCCTTCAGTTGTTTTCTGCAATTTCCTAGAAAAACTAATCGAGGAGGTTAAGCCGGACTACATAACCGAAGAACAGGGAAACCGCTCAGCTAAAGAATTCAGCGAAAAAAACGTTATCGCCCAAATAGTTCAGAAAAGAAATGTTCCTTTATTTGCGGTGGATATGGACGAAAACGCGAAAGGCTACGTGTCTTCACTTATGGAAGAGAAAAAGGAGTTGAGAGACCGTATACTCAAAGCTTTAGAGGAAATGTCAAAAGAAGATAGCATGGAAAAAGAGTATTTGATAGCTTATGGTCAGTGCCTGCAGCAGGAGATTGAAGAAATTGAACGAGAGGCAAAGTTTTCGGTTAGAGAAAGCTGGATTGCTATGGGCATTCTGGAAAACGCAAAGAAGATGGAAAAAGAAGAAGTTACATGCGTCCACATATCAAGTCCAGAACATGTCAGTGGAGTTGAAAAACTGTTGGAATCCGTGGATGTTGAAGTAGAAACCATTAAACCTTCAAAAAAATTAGTTTTAGCCCAAGAAAAAGCGTCTTCGGCAGAGCTTGAGGATTTACTTAAATCAATGCAAATCCAAATAAAGCCTGTTATAAGAAAACCTTTTGAAGAAGCACCTTACATTCTTTTCTTCTTGGGCACTGACAAGAGAGCAAGTCCCTTTGACATTTGCATGGCTTATGACGCCGGTTTCAGCGTTGTAGTTCCCTATGAAGATGTAGCCACGGAAGAAGCTAAAAAGATAGTGCAAGACGCTATATTCTCTAGAGACCCTAAAGGAATTAAGCGCACATGCTTCTTCATCGGCGGAAAAGACATGGAAAAAGCTGAAGAAGTCTTAAAGGTTGTGCGTGATTCCATGTTTCCACCTTTTCAAGCTAACATCATAATTGACCCTGCTGGCGCCTACACTACCGCTGCTGCTATGGTAGCAAAAGTTGAAGATGCCATAGTTAAATCTAAACTTGGAAACTTAAAGGACAAAAGAGCCGCTGTTTTTGGCACGGGTGCTGTGGGAAGAGTCGCGGCAGTGCTTCTGGCTAAGCTTGGATGTGATGTCGTGATTGTAAGCCCAAATCCGAATAGAACTGATGGTGAAGAATACGTTGCGAAATTGTCTAACTTGCTTAGGGATAGGTATGGAGTAACTGTGGAAGGAGTTTTTGCTCCCACACCCGCCAAAAAAGTTGAGGTTATAAACAATGCTGATGTTATTCTCTGTGCTTCCGTGGCTGGCGTTAGAATTGTCACCAAAGAAATGCTAAGTGAAGTGAAACTTGTTAAGGTTATAGCCGACGTTAACGCTGTTCCGCCCTTAGGAGTGGAAGGCATGAAACTTAATGATGACATGAGAG
>CBETPM010000229.1:0-1972 GCA_965538135.1 Candidatus Bathyarchaeota archaeon | reverse complement strand
TGGAATTCCCAATAACGCAATAAGGGAGGAGCGTACGCCCATTTACCATAAATTGGGGCATATTCAAGGAGGCCATTTATAGTTTTTCCATTTTCTAGCAAAGAAAGAATTCGTTCGTCTCTTTCATCAATAATTCTAAGAAATCTGTTAAATTCTTCACCAATTTTTTCTGTTACTATTCCTTTATGAGAAGAGACTACAACTTTTGGGTTCAAGGCTTTAAGCTTCTTTACTGAGTCTACAAATTCTAAAAGATCGGATTCTCTGTGTCCATACCATGGAAAAGATGTTAAATCGTAATCAAATGAAAACAGTATTCTCCTTTCTTCTTCATAAAAGCAATAATGATCTACTGTATGTCCAGGGGTATACAATGGTTTGAGGATCATTTCGCCAAAATTGAAAACTGTTTTAGTGTCATAGTAATATGTTGGCTTACAGTTTTTAAATTTCATTTCCTCCCTAACAAATTTTCTCCAAAATTTGGCAAGCTTCTTACTTACGAATCTTTCAGAAAGAGCTATAATATCCCCGCTACTCTTGAATCCCTCTACTGGCACATAGATTGGTTTTCCTTCAAAAACCCAGTTACCGGCTGAATGGTCAGGATGCGTATGAGAATTAATGATATAACTTAAATCATATTGTCTTTTTATTCGTTTCAAAGTTTCTATACCACATCCGGTGTCAATCAACACATTCTCTTTATCTACTATCAATATTGAATGTGAGTAAGGGAATTTCCCGTCTTTTTCTCCTCGAATTAGAAGAATATTATCGGATACCGCCTCTAAGCTTGTCATGTCATACACCTAAAAGGTATTCTGTTTAATTCTAAAGCTTTACTTTTTTCGCCGATAATATTTCTTGGATGTTGCATATGGAGCCTTTTCTAAGGAAAAATTCAAGTATGTGAAGTGTACCAAACATGGAGAAAATGAGGTGTTAAAATGGAGTTTGAGTTTTCAAAAGAGCAATTAGAAATCAAACGAGCTGCTAGGGAGTTTGCAGAAAAAGAGTTTACACCAGAGAAAGGAAGAGAATACGATTCAAAATATGAATTTCCATGGGAATTTTACAAAAAAGCTGCTCAGCTAGGCTTCATCGGCGTAAGCCTTCCAGAGAAGTATGGTGGACAAGGATTAGGCTGCATCGAAGAATGCATAGTGGCTGAAGAGTTCAACAGAGTAGACTCTACCCTTGCGTCTATTCTTGGAGGCGTAGGCTTTGCTGCGTTAGTTGATATTTACGGGACAGAGGAACAAAAAGAAAAATATCTTCCCGGAATAACTAAGGGAGAAAGTGTTTGTGCAATGGCTCTAACTGAACCGACACGCGGGTCAGACGCTGGAATAGTTGGGCTAGAAACAAAAGCAGTAAAAGAAAGTGACTACTGGAAAATCAACGGAACAAAAACATTTATCACCTGTGGCAACATCGCAGACTTTACCATCGTTTGCTGTCAAACAGACCCCAACGCTAGTCCGCCGTACCGAGGCGTTAGCCAAATAATAGTTGAAAAGGGAACCCCCGGTTTAGATGCTACACCGTTAAAGCCCAAAATGGGATTTAGAGGCGCACCGCAAGCTGAAATGTCTTTCAGCGACGTTAAAGTTCCTCTTAGCAACCTTCTAGGTCAAGAAAATAGAGGTTTCCACCAGATAATGTCATATTTCGATCATAGTAGAGTGCCAATCGCAGCCCAAGCAGTGGGTATAGCCCAAGGAGCATTTGAACGCGCCCTTAAGTACTCGACAGAAAGGGAACAATTCTTCACGCCAATCCACAGATTCCAGTTTACACAATGGAAAATTGCTGAAATGGCTATAAAGATAGAGGCCGCAAGACTCCTAACATACAAAGCTGCATGGCTCGTCGACAATAAAGCCAATCCAAGATTGGTAACAAAGCATGCTTCGATGGCAAAGGCATACGCAGCAAAAATTGCTCAGGAAGTCGTAAATGAGGCAAT
>CBETPM010000228.1:0-1998 GCA_965538135.1 Candidatus Bathyarchaeota archaeon | reverse complement strand
TATTGTTTCGTCTGATGTTTGGTTATGCCAATGTTTAAATTCTTGCATTGTATATGCTTATTGCTTTAGTTTTAACGGCAATTGTTAGCGGCAGGCGGGGTGTTGGCAGACAAAACTTCTAGCGTAGATTCCGCTTTTCGGGGCAGAATCCCCTCAGGCGGGGCAACGCCCCCGCCTGTCCGCTGCACACAATGTTAGATGGCTTTTTTGACTTCTCAATCATCTGTGTATTTGCTTACTTTGAATGAAATGTAGTTGAATGGAATCAGAGTATCTGGCTTACTTTTGTTTACAATGTGACCTCTTGTTGGGTCAAATGCCCATTCATCCCATTTCCAACTTGTCTGCGGAGTTTGGACAGCTACATATTCACCTTCCGCCAATCTTGCGCCGCCTGGTCCTTGTTCAAAGTCTAATCCCATAGAGAAATCTTGGACTGGGACATTCCTGTTCCTGCTTGCCAACATTTCTGCAATACCCTTAGCCATGTCAGTTAATGGGGCAATTGCGGGCTGAGCGGTTTTAACTAATTTCAAACCGCTTTTGAAGGTATCCGATTCTAAAAGGTTAAGAATAGCCTCATCGTTATCGTTTTTAACGTTGACTGTAGAACAGTGAAAGGCTACTCCTGCCTTGCCCACATTCAACCCAATAAAAATAGGATAGCCGATAATTCCTACAGTTTCACCTTCCTGTGCTCTGTAGGTTTGCGCGAAATGTATATTCTCTTCTTGTTGCCCATCTACATGATTATGGGCTTGGAAATCGAATAAAACACGGTGCATTCCTCTTCCAGGGTAATCGGCAATTCTTAGTGTATTCAAGCGAATGGTAACTCTGCCATTTTTCAATGTTTGATCAGCGGTCATGTTGCCTGCATGGTTAATATCTACCAGTTTGCTTCCTGGGGCAGTTAGCGGAATATAGCCAAAAGCATGTGCTGTGTATTGCCAAAGCTTTAGCTCAAAAAAATTTCTAATACCAAAATCGGCTGCTGGCATAGCGCCAATAACGATATTATCCAATTGATTCTCAACAAGTGTGGCCTCATGGTCATAACCAAATTCACGCAACTTGATAGCCATCTCACGGGGCGGCAATTCACCAATGGTTTTCATTTCTTCCTCCAGAAATTTTTACAAAGCGACTTTTGGATAACGACGAAATACAGTGATTTTCAGAATTATTTGAACTGGAACCTCCTTTTTGATAAAGTAGCCATCTAACGTTTTGCATAACTTGACGGTTTTACACAGAGCGTAGTGCAACGAAGCGGCGTGTAAAACCGGTCAACGTTGATGCACTTGTTATGTGATTTATGGACCATAAGTGCCTTTCATATCTGATTGCCATTCATCTATTAAACCAATAACAAGATCAAATTTATCAAGACTTTCTGATAGTAAGCCAATTTGTTGACCAAGTTTACGTAAGTTTATATGTGTTAACCCCTCTAAGTTTGTTTTCCCTTGTTTGTCTGTAGGATACCGAAACGAAAATGAAATAGGGTCTATTGCAACAAAATCATTTATTATATTTTCGATTATTTTTAAATCATTTTTTGTTATGTACTCATCTGCTGTTTTGTCTAAATTATTAATGATGTTTTTCATCAATCTTTTAGCCTCGCACCAAAGGTCTTTTATTTTGTGATGTTCTGGAAAGCCTGCACCATCTTCAAGGATATGCCTTGAGTCTTTTATAATGCTTTTTAACTGAAGTTCAATATACTGCCTGTATAGGAAGGCGATTGGATAGACTAAAATATCTTGGTCGCTAGATGTCTCAATGACTTTACTTACTAGAATATCTGCAGCTTCTTTATAACCGCTAATATACAAGCCAATAGAATCATGGCTCCAATTTAGACATGCATTATTTGTCCAGTCAGTATCAGCTGAGAATAAATTATTACTCATAGTTTCTTTTTTCTTTTACACATAAGGGTATCTCTAAAAAGTCTTATGAGGTCGCCGAATTGGTGAGAATGGCAGTATA
>CBETPM010000227.1:0-2002 GCA_965538135.1 Candidatus Bathyarchaeota archaeon | reverse complement strand
TACAATTTTTTAAAGTTTTCCTTTCTTTTTCTGATGAAAAACGGGAGTTTTTTAAGCTGTTCTAGGCCTATGGCTGCTTGGAGGTCGAGAGGTTTTAAGTTGTAGCCTATATTGATGTATGTGAATCGCTTGTCATAGTCTGACAGCGGAGTTTGAAAAAATCTTAGCGGACAATAAGCGTTCGGGTCTAAGGCGATTTTGCATATGGGGCATACACAAGCTCTTCCCCAGTCTCTGAAAGACCTTACAGTTAGAGAGACTTCTTCATTGTTTGTTACTATGGCGCCTCCTTCACCCATTGTCATGTGGTGAGCTGGATAAAAACTGAAAGTTCCTATGTCTCCAAATGTAGAAACATATTTTCCATCGTATTTTGAACCTAAGGCATCACATGCATCTTCAATAACATATAGGTCGTGTTCTTCCGCAAAATCCATTACGGAATCCATTTCGTTGGGATTGCCCAAAGTGTGAGGAAGCACGATAAGTTTAACTTTTTCCGAATAAGCTTCTTCCAGCTCGAAGGCATTAATATTGTATGTAGACGGGTTGATGTCCATTAAAACTGGTTTAATGCCCTTTTGGATTAGTGGATTTACAGTTGTTGGGAAAGTTGTGGCTGGCGTAATGGCTTCTACTCCCTTAGGAAGCTGTAGAGACTCAACTGCAAGCAAATTAGCTGAGGACCCACTGTTTGTTAGCACACAATATTTTGTCCCTAAAAAGTTTGAAAACTGCTTTTCAAACTCGATGGCATATTTTCCTATTCCAAACCATCCGGACAACAAAGATTTCAGTGCAGCAAAGACTTCTTGATGGTCATACACTGCTAAGGCGTAGTGTATGGTAGTTTTGCCAGGAACAAATTCTTCCTTTTTCTCTTTGAATATGCGCTCTAATATCTGGAGAAGTTCTTTGTGGTGCCTTTCTGACATTATCTTCCTCTCATTCTTTCCTTAAAGAATAAGCCCGCGTCTAGAATATTATCGAATGTGCCGCAGTCAAACCATGGACCTTCTAATATTCGATATTCAACTTTGTAATTTTGGGAGGTTACCATTTTGTTTAAAGCTTCTGTAATTTCCAGCTCTCCTCTCCAAGAAGGCTTTAAGTGTTCGATAACCTCAAACACTGAAGGCTTTAGACAGTAGATTCCTGTAATTATAAGGTTGCTTCTGGGTGTTTTGGGTTTTTCTTCCAAGCCAACGAGAACGTCGTCTTTTATTTCTGCAACGCCATAACGTTCTGGGTGTTCCACTTTTACAAGGTATATTCGAGCGTCATATTCAGATTCTTCGAAACCTTTTACAAAATTTGATATCCCGTCTGGAAAAATGTTGTCAGCCAAGTGAACTACAAAGGCGTCTTCCTTGACAAAGTCTCTAGCGCATAAGATTCCGTGAGCTATGCCTTTTGGTTCTCCCTGCCATTTATACGAAAGATTTACGCCGTACTTATAGCCGTTCCCTAAATATTTTATCACATCCTCTGGTTTAGCCCCGCCCAGAACTACACAAATTTCCTTTATCCCAGCAAGATAAAGAGCTTCTAAACCATATTCAATTAAAGGTTTATCGTAAACAGGTAATAAATGCTTGTTAGTTATATAGGTTAAAGGTCTGAGACGAGTCCCATAACCTCCAGCTAATATGACACCTTTCACTGTATATCTTCTCCTTTTAAGCACAGCCTTTAGATGACCTCAATTTCCAGGCAATTCTATATAATTTTCTAACAAACTATTTTAAGTTATAATTAGAACCCAAGTAAATTGAACTGAACAATAGAAAGAAATTTGTAATCGTAATGAAAGATAATTGTTCTCCAAGACTAAAGTTTAGTGTGGTGTTTGTTGGACATGAAAGTTCTAGTAACCGGAGGAGCGGGTTATATAGGCTCTGTGATGACAAGAATGCTTTTAGAAAGAGGCTACAGGGTAGTTTGTCTAGACCGCTTCTTCTTCGGAAAGGAGTCGTTAAATGAAGTATTTTCCAATCCTAAT
>CBETPM010000226.1:0-2003 GCA_965538135.1 Candidatus Bathyarchaeota archaeon | reverse complement strand
TTCCTATTCGGTTGGTTACTCTCGAAGAGCTGGGGATAACTCGAAGGAAGCTGAGGGAAATCGAGGAAGAGCAGAGGCAGCTTAGAATTCATAAGCTGTCGCCAGAAGAAGCAAGGTTAGTTGCCAGATGGGAAGCCGAAAAGAAGACTATTATAAGGGCGATGGATGTTCAGAAGGCTTTGCGTTGCTCGCTTGATTATGCTTACTTTCTGCTGCATAAGCTCCAACGTAAGAAGTGGATTGAAAGGGTTGCCACTGGCGTTTATCAGTTTGTGCCGGCTGCATATGGTTATCCTGAAAAAATTCCACCTGCTAATGCTTTCATCGTTGGCGCAGCGCTTGTTGAACCGTATTATTTCAGTTACTACACGTCGAATAGTCATTATGGTTTTACTACTCAGATGCCGTTCACTTTGTTCATTGCGACTACGAAGAAGAAGCCAAATGTTGAATGGCAGGGCACCACTTTCAAGTTTGTGACGTTGTCGAAGCGTAAGTTCTTTGGATATCGACTTGAGAAAGTCTTTGGTGCTGAGGTTTACATGGCTGAGCCTGAGAAGTCTTTGGTTGACTCATTCGACAAACCGCATTACGCTGGTGGAATAGAACAGCTTGTAAGAATTGTTTGGCGTGGTCTTGTAAGAGTTGACCAAAGTAAGCTGGTGGATTATGCTCTTAGAATGAAGTCGCACGCGTTGGTTCAAAGACTTGGATTTGTTATCGACTTTCTCGTAGGAGAGGGGCTTGTTAAGCCGTTGCCGTCGGGTCTAAGGAATTTGTTACGAGATGGTATTTCAAGAACCCCTATATACCTTGATGCGCGGAAGCCGAAGACAGGTTCTTTCTATAAGGAATGGAAAGTCGTTTGTAATGTATCCCGAAGTCAGTTGCTGAGCGAAATTGAGGTAAGGTGAAAAAGGATGTTAGGTAAGAAGCACGTGACTTTCTACGCCAGATCGAGCAGGGTGCCTTTAGATGTTGCTGAAAGAGATGTAGTATTGACGTATGTTTTGAAAGTCTTGTCAGAAAGCGTTTTGCCAAGGTTGGCTTTTAAAGGTGGTACTTGTTTAAAGAAGGTGTATTTTGGAAATGTTGGACGGTTTTCGATGGATCTTGACTTTACGAGTTCAGGCATCTCGCTTGAAGAACTTAAACAGGGGTTTAGACAATTACTGGACAAACGTAGTTATTATGACATAGAATTCAAAATAGCTGAGGAAAATGTTAGAGCAGGATTTGGTGTAGGCGGTGAGTCCTACTTAGCTGTTGTCCATTATGCTCATAGTTGGAATGCTAACGAGTTTACGCTTGAAGTTAGCTACAGGGAGAAACCGCTTTTGCCCCCTCAAGAGATGCCTCTTTACAATGAGATGTATTTCAAGTTCTGTGAATTTCCAAGATTCACTGTTAGATGTTTGCAGAAGGAGGAGTTACTGGCGGAGAAATTGCGAGCTGCATTTCAGAGGATGCGCGCACAGGACTTGTATGATCTTTACCTTTTCTCGAAGAGGCCATTTGATAGAGATTTGGTTAGAAAACTTGTCGTTGTTAAGTGTTGGAATGTTAGGGAACCTTTCAATCCTGATGTGCTTCTGAGTAGCATATCTGGGGGCGAATATGATTGGGAAGATCTTCAACGACTGGTGAGGAGAGGTGATCTGCCTTCTCAAGAGATTTTAATTAGGAAGGTGATGAGTGAATATGGCTTTCTCAAAGGCTTGGATAGTGGTCTGCTCAGAATCGTTAAGGATTCTAAGGCTCACAAAGAGAAGAAGCTGGTTGCGGGGATTTTAGGATCAGAGAAGGCTATCTAATTACCATTTAGTTCGGTTGCCGATATATCGGTAACGGTGGAGGTTTAAATAGTTTACCTATATATTTGTAGCGTCATCTTGTCAACAGCTTCTTTTCGCTTAGTTATGGGTATAGGTTTGGAGCCTTGTTACAAACGATGTGGAAGGAATCTAGTTTTTGAAAACTCTAAAAATAATACTGTTGTCGGC
>CBETPM010000225.1:0-2027 GCA_965538135.1 Candidatus Bathyarchaeota archaeon | reverse complement strand
TCCTTCAATCGCTTCAGCTCTTCCCTCCTTCTCTTCCGCTTTTAAAGGCGCAGTCAACTGAGGCGGAGTAAAACAGCAATAGCCAATCTCATCAAACTCTCTGCGTATATCACTCCACTATTGGTTTGCAACAACCTTCAACGCTGTAGGAAAAAGAATACTGTTTTCCTTGAAAAAGTGATTTGACAAAAGACCATTCAAAGCCTTAGCAACATCGCCCAACTGCTTTTTAAAACCCGAAAAATCCACATTGTCATAATTTTCCACTAGGCTACTTAGCTGTTTCTTTTTCTCCCTTATCTGATTATGCTCCATCCACATTATGGCTGGAGGTTCCGTAATCCCATGCTTCTCAAGAACTGGAAAAAGCACATTTTCCTCTCTCAAATAATGCTTTTCTGAATCCCTAAAATCCTCAGCAATATGCCCCAAGAGATGTATCTCATCACCCACATAACTAGCATCAGCCAATTGCAAAAGTTTATTAGCGACTTCTTCAAGCTTCCCTGCAATCTGCAACATAACCCTATGTTCTTCCATAAGAATGTTAATGGGATGCCCCACAGACACATCTAACTTTTGCCTCTCAAGTTGCTCTCTAAAAACAGTCATATGCACATCACACAATCTTTGAATCTCCTCCCGTGGAAGCCCCTCGCTAATAAGCTCTTGCTCAATCTTCGCAATCTCTAAGGGGCTAACCCCTTCTAAAACCTGCCTAAACCTTTCCTTAACCTCTTGCGGCGAAGCACCAGCATGCAATTGCCTAATAACTTCCTTCAACATCTCCTTCTTTCCTCTACTCGAAACTCCACCCACCAATTATCACCCTTCCTCTCTAACTTTTTTTGCAAGAACCTTACCCAACTCAACAATTCGTCCAATATCGCCTTCCGTTGGCGGACCATTAATCTCCAAAGCCCCAACAACCTCAATCTTTAAACCGCCAAGCAGTTCCTGAACATGCTTCACAGCGCCTCCACCCCAACCATAAGAACTCAAAACAGCCCCAAACTTAAGCGGTGGACGCAAAGCCTTAACCAGATAAGAAGCGTAAACAGCCAAGGGATGTACACCGCCAAGAACCGTAGGCGCGCCCAAAACAACCGCTTTAGAATCCACAAGGTCCTTTGCTATGTCACCAACATCAGCCACAGCAAGATTATGCAAAGAAACCTTTACCCCTTCAGAAGCTAAAACATCCACCATAGGCTTAACCATCTTCTCCGTGCTACCCCACATGGTCACATACACAAAAACAACCTTATTTTCAGTCTTGCCATAAACCCACCTTCTATAAGCCTCTAAAATACGCTCTGTATTCTTGTGTATGGGGCCGTGGCTTGGAGCTATAAGCCTAATATCCAAACCTTCCAGTTTCTCCATGGCTTTCTGAGCCATAACACGGAAAGGCATCATTATCTCGCCAAAATATCTTTGAGCATGAACAAGCAAATCCTCAACCTCATCATCATACAACCCATAAGCCAAATGGGCACCAAAAAAGTCGCAAGAAAACAAAATCCCATCTTCCTCCAGATAAGTAAACATGGTTTCCGGCCAATGAAGCATAGGGGCCTCAATAAAACGCACAGTCTTATCCCCCAAACTAAGGGTTTGCCGGTCTTGAACCGCCACTATCCGGTTTTCTGGCACTTTGAAGAAGATTTGAGCCATTTTTGCGCCCCTTTTGGATGTTATCACCTTTGCTTTCTGGTTCAGTCCGGTTACATGTGGGAGGGCGCCTGCGTGGTCTGGCTCCGCATGGTTCATAATCACATAGTCAATTTCGCTTAAATCAACGAATTTACTTATTTTTTCTTCCCAATCCTTTTCAAATCCTGGGTTTACAGTGTCAACTAGAGCCTTCTTTTCTGTTCCTAACACGAGATAGGAATTGTAGCTTGTTCCCTTCGGGAGAGGAATCAAAGCATCAAAAAGCCTTCGATTCCAATCTTTCACTCCAACCCAGTAAACATTGTCCGAAATCTTGAGGGTGTGACTCCAACTCATATGTGTACACCTTA
>CBETPM010000224.1:0-2032 GCA_965538135.1 Candidatus Bathyarchaeota archaeon | reverse complement strand
GGAATCGTTATAGATATTACTGAACGAAAACGCGCAGAAGAAGCCCTAAAAGAAAGGGAAAGGCTTTACCGTTCCATCATAGACAACTCTCACAGTGGCATATTAATCGTTAACGACAAATTCAAAATCACATATGCAAATCATGAGCTATGCAAGATTTTAGGATATTCAAAGGACGAGATAATAGGGCAAGATTTCAGAAAGTCTCTAGCCAAAGAAAGCATACCAATAGTTGTGAATAGATATTTACGTAGACAAAGAGGTGAAAGGGTACCCTCAAGATATGAGTTTAAAGTTGTTCGAAAAGATGGAGAGAAAAGAACTGTTGAAATAAAATCTGTGGTAATACCTGACAAAGAAGGAAAAATGCAGACTATAGCGCAGATACTGGACATAACGGATAGAAGACTTTTTGAAGAAAGACTTTCGGAATTAAACCGCTTCGGGCAAAACTTGAGCATGGCGAAAAGTATGGAAGAGCTTTACAGACTTACCTTAGAGGCTATGGAGAAAATTCTTGGATTTGAATTCTCCGACCTTTTCATAGTAGATGGAAATATCCTATGCTTAAAGTTTCATAAAGGATACTCAAAGGAGTCCACGCTTAATCTACCATTAAATGGAAGGAAAGGTGTAACCGTAAGAGCGGTAAAAACAGGCAAATCCATCCTAGTTCCAGACGTAAGAAAAGACCGCTACTATGTGGGAGCAGGCGTAAAAGGAATGCTTTCAGAACTTGCCGTCCCAATAAAAGCGGGTAGAATGGTTTTAGGCGTATTAAATGTTGAAAGTAAAAGAATAGCTGCCTTCGATGAAGATGACACAGAACTTCTAGAAGCCTTGGCTTCTCACGCTGCCACAGCCATAACCAATCTTGAAAGACAAGAAAAACTGAGAGAAATATCAAAAAAAATTGCGAACCTCATGAAAAGCTCCACAAAAATTATGCAAATTAAAGATATGCATAAAAGACTAAGGGTAATCGCCAAAGCTATCCAAAGATTCGGCTGGCGAAGAGTCGTCATATCCTTAAGAGATGAAAACCTTGAAGGAACAGACCTTGTCACAGTAGGTTTAACAAAAGAAGAACGTAAACTTCTCCGTGAAAGGAAGGCTCCAGGACATGTTTGGAGAGAAAGGCTGGGACCAAAATTTGAACGCTACAAGATAGGCGAGTTCTACTATCTGCCATGGAGCGACCCATGGATAAGAGATAATGTCCACGGCTTACCACCAGAAGCCCCACTGGACAAAGCTACCACCTACGCAGGGGTTCCCAGTAAGCTTTCTATAGAGGAGATGGTGGACTGGCACCCGCAAGACATGCTTTATGCACCCTTACGCACTCCAGAAGGAAGGATTGTTGGAATTTTA
This sequence comes from Candidatus Bathyarchaeota archaeon, assembly GCA_965538135.1. Taxonomy (GTDB): domain Archaea; phylum Thermoproteota; class Bathyarchaeia; order Bathyarchaeales; family Bathycorpusculaceae; genus PIXZ01. The sequence continues at coordinate 658 of CBETPM010000224.1, read as the reverse complement.
AGCATGGACGACCCAGTAGATGGAAGAAAACCTACAAGAGACTCTCTGATTCCCCTAGAGCTTTTCCTACATCAAGCAGCAATAACCATCGACAACGCCCAGCTTATGGAAAGTTTGAGGCAAGCGAGAGAAAAATTGAAGGAGTATGCAGAACACCTTGAACAAAAAGTGAAAGAAAGAACCCGCGAGTTAAGAGAATCCCAAGAGAAACTACTTAAGGCTCAAAGATTGGCTGTCATAGGCGAAGTGGCTGGGATGGTAGGACACGACTTACGCAATCCATTAACGAGCATTACAGGAGCCCAATACTATTTGAGAAAGAAACTAGCTTCGAAGGCGGATGTCAAAATTAAGGAGATGCTGAAGCTTATAGAAAAAAATATTGCTTATTCAAACAAAATCATAAACGACCTTCTAGACTATTCACGAGAAATAGAGCTGGAACCCACAGAAACCAATCCCAAAAAACTTGTGGAAGAAACCCTATACTTGGTGGAGATCCCAAAGAACATCAAAGTGAAGAAGAAAGTGCAAAGTGAACCTAAAATTTGGGTGGACATTGGAAAGATGAAAAGAGTTTTCGTTAACATCGCCAAGAATGCCATAGAAGCAATGCCGAAAGGCGGCACCTTAACAATAACCAGCAGAAAAAGAAAAA
>CBETPM010000223.1:0-2040 GCA_965538135.1 Candidatus Bathyarchaeota archaeon | reverse complement strand
GGTTAGTGGAAGACCCGGCAACTATTATGTTAAGGTTTTCATGAAGCCCCGAGGGGTAGACGTAGAAAAATGCAGAAGCTGTGGCGTATGCGCAAAAGTCTGCCCAGTCACAGTTCCAGACGAATTTAATGAAGGCTTATCCCAGAGAAAAGCAGCTTACATAGAATTCCCACAAGCAGTTCCTTCAGCCTATGCTATAGACTTTGATGCATGTAATAAATGTCGCAAATGCGAACAGCTTTGTCCAGCTAAAGCCATAAACATAGACGACACAGGTAAAACAGTTGAGTTGCATGTAGGCGCCATAATTGCAGCTACTGGCTACCAGCTTTATGATGCGCGGCGTTTAGAAATTTACGGATACGGCGTCTACAAAGACGTAATAACCATGATGGATTTGGAAAGGCTAACTTCGGCAACCGGCCCTACAGGCGGATACGTTAAGAGGGCCGATGGCAATGATGTTCGGAAAATAGCCATTGTGCTTTGCGCTGGCTCACGAGATAAGAACCATATTCCCTACTGCAGCCGAATATGCTGCATGTATTCTTTAAAACAAGCTTTTGTTCTTAAGAAAATGTTAGGCATAGATGTTACCATATACTATATCGATATTAGGGCTACGGGAAAAGGCTATGAAGACCTTTACTGGCGAGACCAAGAAGCGGGCGTAGTATTCATAAAGGGAAAGGTGGCTGAAATCTACAAAAATAACGAAAATGGCAAACTCGTGGTTTTGGCTGAAGACACCTTAACTGGAGAAACCAGGGAAGACGAGTATGACATGGTGGCTTTGGCAACACCAATGGTTCCGTCAGCCGGACTTAAAGAGTTAGCAGACAAAATGAAAGTGGCCATTGGTGAAGACGGCTTCATAACAGAGAAACATCCAAAACTCGACCCCGTCGACTCCCTTGTGGCCGGAATTTTCGCCTGCGGCTGCACCCTAAGCCCAAAAGACGTGCGGGACACTGTTTCTGACGCCCTAGGAGCCGCAGCTAAGGCAGCACTTTTCCTTAAAAGCGAATATGTTACAACTAGCCCAGAAAAAGCATTCGTTATTCCAGACTTATGCAATGGCTGCGAAGCATGCGTGCCAGTCTGTCCGGTGAACGCTATTTCCATGGTGGAAGGCAAGGCGAAAATCGATCCATTTCAGTGTATTGGGTGTGGTGCTTGTATTCCCGTTTGCCCGCAAGAGGCCATTGACTTTAAGAATGCTACTACAAAACAGATTTTGGCTTCTTTAAGGGGTGTTTTGGCGGAAAAACAGCCAGACGAGGTGCGAGTTGTGGCTTTCGTGGATAAGAAAATAGGCTACACTGGCATGGACTTTTTGGGTTTAGACCGCACTAACTATCCAGAGAACATTCGAATTGTGGCTGTACCCTCCACAGCCATTCTTGGCTTAAAACATTTGCTTTACGCTTTTGCTTATGGCGCTGATGGAGTTTTGGTCATCGAAGGAAGCGAAGAAATTGATGAGCATTTTACCAAGAAGCGGATGATTGAGCTTAGGCAAGAGTTGGCGAAATATGGTGTGGAAGGTATGCGGATGCGATACAGCTATGTGCCTTTACCCGTCTACAAGAAAGCAGCAGAGCTGTTCACAATGTTTACAGAACGCATCAAAAAGTTCGGTCCATTTCCAGAGGAAAAAAGAAATGGCATCAAACAACAGCTACAAGCATAGTAAATGATTCGTCTTACACAACTTTTTCAAACCTTGATTTTGCAGCCCCGCATATTGGACATTTTTCTGGCGGCTCCCTTTCAACCGTGTAGCCACAGACGGAGCAAACATAGTATTCTGCGAAGCGTTGAGCTATAAGATTGTCTAATGCTTTTTTGTAAAGTTTGGCATGTTGTGCTTCTACATCTCTGGCTTGAGAAAATATTAATGCAGCAGTTTCTTCTCCGTCCTCTTCTGCTTGCCTTATCATTTCGGGATAATAGATTTCATTAACAGCCTTCTCTGTTTGAAATGCCTTCTCAAGATTTGCTTGTGTGTCTGCAACTGCCTCTAAAAGAGCAAAGTGT
>CBETPM010000222.1:0-2046 GCA_965538135.1 Candidatus Bathyarchaeota archaeon | reverse complement strand
AGATGGGTGTGCAGTTTAGGGTAAGGGAATACATTCAAGGTTTCTGGTAGAAAAGCCCTTCTTTTAGGCTTTTGCTTTTTGTATTTTTTCAGCCTTGCTTATAATAGAGTCTATCTGTTCTTTGCTCAACGGAAAACCGTGGATAGTTTTACCGCGAAGCTTTAACTCTTTCAGGAAAGTTTCCCTTAGTGGTAAGGGGCTTTCAAAACTTATGACATATTTGAATTCGAGGGCTTCTTTCCAGCCATGTTTTTTGCAGTATCGCTTCTCTTCTTCAGAAAGCTCATCAAGAGAATAGACATTGCCTATTTCGCCATAGCCAACAACTGCATCGCCAACTCTTGTTTTATGCACAAAAATTATGGTTTGTCCGCTATTCCATTTTCTCCGAGCGCTTGTATAATAGATTGCCATGTCAAAAACCTGGTTAACCCACTCTTTTGTGGCTATTCTCAAAAGGTAGCCTTCAGCATCTGCCATAAAAATTTCCCATAAATACCTTTTACGGTGCTAATGCTATTTTAATTTCGCTTTTTGAGGTAGAAAGAATTTCAAAAGCCTCCTTAATATCTTCAAGCCTCATTTTCCGCGTTATCAAAGGTCTTACGTCAATCTTCCGTGAAGCAATCAGGTTTAAGGCTTTTTTAAAATGTAAAGGCGTAGTGTGAAAAGTGCCGAGAACAGTCACCTCGCCGTAATGAAGCAGTTCCGCATCCAGCTTAATTTCTGTTCCAGGCGGGCAACCGCCAAACTCTAAAACTGTTCCACCTTTTCTCACAAGTTTGAAGGCTTGCTCCCATGTGGCTGGGAGCCCTATGGCTTCTATAACAACGTCTGCACCGTAGCCGTCAGTAAGCTGTCTAATAGCCTCTCCTACGTTTGTTTTTCCAGCGTTCACCGTCTCGTCAGCACCAAGTTTTTCCGCAAACTCTAACCGCTCATCCACCAGATCTATAATCATCGTTTTTTCAGCCCCCACAGCCTTAACAGTCAACAAATGCAACAGTCCTATAGGACCAGCACCAATTATTACCACAGTGTCGCCTAGCTTTACCCTTGCCTCTTCAACACCGTGAAGTACACATGCCAAGGGCTCGGTGATGGCTGCTTCTTCATAAGAAACATGATTTGGAATTTCTTGCATGTTGACAAGAACCATGCGGGCTGGCACTTTAATGTATTCTGCGTAGGCTCCCCAAAGCCAAATCATGTTCTCGCAAAGGTTATACTTGCCCTTTTGACACATCCTGCATCGCAGACAAGGAGCGCTGTTGCCAGCACGAATACGCATACCCTTTCTAGGCCATTCCGCTCCTTCACCTGTTTCAACAACTTCTCCAGCCCATTCATGCCCAAAAACGGTGGGCAACTTTATGACCTTTTCCACATAACCCCTATGAAAGATTTTCAAGTCCGTACCGCAAGTGGTGGCAGCTTTTATTTTTACGAGGGCTTCCCCAGCTTCCACTTTCGGGATAGGAATTTCCTCTATTCGGAGGTCTTTTACACCATAAAGCATTGCTGCTTTCATTCGCTTTTCACCTTGTTTAAAACTATGACTTTCAAGCTTTCCTTGTTTTTTAAGGCTGTTTTAAAGGCTTTAGCTGTCTCTTCAAGTTTGAATCGATGAGTTATAAGCTCTTTCACTTTTATTTTTTTGGTTTTTATAAGCTGTAGGGCTTTTCTCGTTTCTATGTGAGAGGTGGAATAGGAAGGCACTATCTTGATTTCAGAAAAAAAGAGTTCTTTCAGACTTATCCGCAAATATTTACCAGGGTCCGTAGGTGCGAAAATGCATAGTTTTCCACCTTTTCGACACACGTTTAAACCAGCCTTATAAGCTTCTAAGTCTGGAGCAGCAACTATTGTCAAGTCAGTTCCTCTATCTTCTGTTTCAGCTTTCACCACGCTTAAAAAATCCTCTTTTTCCGGGTTAACTATAAAATCTGCTCCAAACTTCTTAGCAACGCGCAACCGGTAATCAATGAGGTCGCTTACAAAAACTTTAGAAGCCCCGAGAATTTTAGACAAGGTCACATGAAGTAT
>CBETPM010000221.1:0-2098 GCA_965538135.1 Candidatus Bathyarchaeota archaeon | reverse complement strand
TGGCAGACTCCTACATCGCAAGCATAGTTGCTGTAATGATTCTGGGGCAGGTATTGGGTCATGTGGAAGTCCCATTGATCTTTGCTGGTTTAGGGATAATTGCTGCCATTATAGGTGTTGTAGCAGTCAGAGTGGGGGAAAAAGGTAATCCTGGGAAGACGCTTAATACTGGAACCTATTTAACATGTGTACTTTTTGTGGTTTTCACTTATGCGACATCTTGGTATCTTGGCTTGGACTTGAGACTGTGGGGAGCTGCATTTGTCGGGCTAATAGCTGGAGTTATTATAGGCATAACTTCAGACTATTTCACTTCCATAGATCGTTCTCCAGCTCGAAAAACCGCGGAAACTTCCAAAAGCGGGGCGGCTTTAAACATTATCACTGGTTTTTCGTATGGTTTGTATAGTGTTTTACCTCCGCTAGTTGGAATAGGAGCAGCCTCAGTAGTTTCCTATTATCTTTGCCAGCCCCTTGGATCTGATTACGCACTTTTTGGTGTAGGCATGGCTGCTCTAGGAATGCTCTCAATAGTTGGGATGATAGTTGCCAGTGATGCTTATGGTCCAATTGTGGATAATGCTAAGGGTATAGCCGAACAGTCAGAACTTGGAGAAGAGGTAATCGCTGTAACAGACAGGCTTGACGCTGCAGGTAACACTGCTAAAGCCATAACTAAGGGTTTCGCTATAGGCGCCGCAGGCTTAACCGTTATAGCCTTATTAGCAGCTTACCATACAACAGCTAAAGAGGTAGGCGTCAACGTAGTATTCGACATGATGGATCCACTTGTTTTACTCGGCGCTCTTATAGGAATCGCAATCCCACCAGTTTTTTCCGCCATGGTCATGCTCGGCGTTGGAAAAAACGCTGATAGAATGATTGAAGAAATTAGAAGACAATTCAGAAAAATACCTGGATTAAAAGAGGGCAAGAAAGGCGTGAAGCCCGATTACGCAAGATGCGTTGACATAGCTACTGTCGGGGCGTTAAAAGAGCTTCTGCCAGCTAGCACCCTCGCCATAGTCGTTACATTGGTTGTAGGCTTTGTTGGAGGCATAAAAGCGTTAGGAGGATACCTTGCAGGAAGCATATTTTCCGGTTTACTCTTTGCCTTACTAATGGCTAATGCGGGAGGTTTATGGGATAACGCCAAAAAATACATTGAAGCAGGAGCCCTTGGTGGTGAAGGTTCAGAGGCACATAAGGCTGCCGTTGTAGGAGACACAGTTGGCGACCCATTTAAAGATACTGCAGGGCCTTCGCTTAATACTTTGATTTGTGTGATGTCGCTGGTTGCCTCATTGTTTGCTACGCTGATTGCACAGTACAATCTTTTGAGTCTGCTTGGTTTTGCATAACATCCTCTTTTATTTATTTTATGAACTTTTACCGCATCTTGTGATGAGATAATGCCCAAAACCTTGCCAGCTTCATTTTTTATCTTGGTATTCGCGGTAACCTATGGCGGTTTTTGACGAGACAACTCCCAAGAATATACTCCTATTATAAAGGTATTCAAAATTATTGCTGTAGCAACGAGCGCAGAATAAAGACTTAACGATATGAACCCAGCCCTAAGTAATATTAGCTGCACAATTAAACCAGTGCTAAAACGAACCCCGAGACCAATTCCTGCTAGTAACGAGTATTTAGTTCCCAACAATTCACGAAGCATAAGAAATGATGCTAAGCATTTTGCAGAAATTACAGTAGAAGCTATTACTGTTATCAATAATGGAGCGATAAAGATAGAGTTTAAGGAAACGGTGGCGCCCACGCTTAAGAAAAATATGGGGGAAAGAAAAACATAACCCAAAAATTCAACAGACCTCTCATTTTTATATAGCCTCTCTTTAGGCAAAATTTCTCTTAGCACCATGCCACCACATATGGCGCCGACTGCTGCAAGGCTTTCGTAAACATAGTTTCCTAAAGCGATAAATGAGAAGCATATAAACACGGTAAGAACCTGAAAAACAAAGGGTGGCAGATGGTTCTTTTCAAGGTTTAGTTTAATATTTTTTCCAAACTTTAACAAGATAAATGTCAGTAAGGTATAGAAATCAAACCTAAAAAGATTTGAGAGGGATTTGGG
>CBETPM010000220.1:0-2107 GCA_965538135.1 Candidatus Bathyarchaeota archaeon | reverse complement strand
TGCGAAGAGCATATTCAAATCACGTAGTTGTTGTATTAAATTCTTCCTCTTTCAAAGTGATGATTTAAAGCCTGACGCTCACTTCAAGACCACCAGCACTTGTTGAAATATATTTGCTCGCATATTTTCCTGAATGTCTTACATAATCCAGATAGTCTGGCGCATATTTCACGTTATCTGCGATCACGACACTTCCTTTGTGGAGTTTATTCTCGATTAACCGTAGATAATTAAGATATTGCCGTTTCTCAGCATCTATGAAAACGAGATCAAAAGTGCCCTTTAACTTCGGAATTACCTCAAGGGCGTCGCCGATTAATACTTTAACCTTTGGTGGTATTTCCGCCCTTTTTATGTTATGCCTTGCAATCTTCGCTGCATGGGGATTGATCTCTATGGTAATTAGATGAGAATCGCTTCTCAACTCTTTCCCCATAAGAATCGCTGAATAACCAACAAGGGCTCCGATTTCCAAAACGCTTTTAGGTTTAATTTCACGGACAAGTTCAACTAGAATTTGACCTCTAATGGGACCGACGATCGGGAGAAACTTTCCCTCTTTAACCATGCTCTCAATTTCATCCAAAACCCTCTCTGCTTTGCTCATCTTATTCTCCTCAAACCTCCAGCCACACAACACTTTGATAAACGCGGCAAAAAACTTTTAGAAGACATCAAAACGTTAAAACATAATTCTATTAGTCATAGTTAACTAAACATAAATCTAAACAACTGCAAGATTTCACTGGTGATTTTATGCTGAACCCCAGCCCCACAACATTGCCTTAAATTTGCTTATTTCAGTAAAATAGGCTTTTGTAATGCTTTATTTTGGTGCTGGGGGTTAGGTTTAAAACTCCTTTTAAATTCTCGAGATTTTTGCCTAAAGTTATTATGAAAACCGTTTTACCGGGTGAAAGTTTGAAGACTTTAAGTGGTAGTTAAAAAATCTAATAATTATTGAGAATGCCTCCTTGAAAGTCTATTGCCTATAGTTTTTCCAGTGCAAGGATTTCTTTTGCCGTATCAATTCCTGATAGGAAAGCATTTGGTACTCCTGCGCCTCTAGTGTTGGACCCTGCAAGGTAGAGGTTTTTCACAGGACTTACATATGCTGGCATTTTTTGATCTATACGGGGACCATACCATGCGCCTTCGCTATTCCATGTGTATCTTTCAAATGTGAGTGGAGTGGCAGCGTCTTCTACTATTATGTGTTTGGACAAGTCCGGGATGACTTTTTCAGCTATCATGACCATTTTGTCGGCTACTTCTTTTTTTAATGATTGGTATTGTTTTGTGCGTGCTGTTTCGGGGCGGCTCATCCAATTAGTCTTGTAGCTGTATGGTGCAAGTGTGATTAGGATTACGCTGCTTTTTCCTGTAGGTGCATAAGAGGGTTCCAAGTTAGACGGGATTCTTATGCCCATGCCCCCTAACTCCAGCTCGCCGTTCTGTAAAGTCTGATAATACTTATCCCAATCGGCATTCTCATCCTCTCCTAAATAATTTATGTGCGAACCATAGTTTTTCAAGTCTGCATCAACACCAAGATAAACAACGAATCCTGACACTGACTGTTTCAATTGGCGAATATAACTAGTAAACTCCTTTTCCAGATATTGCTCTCCAACAAGCTTCAGGAAAGTCTGCTTAACATCAGCATTTGAAACTATATATTTGCCTCTTAAAGTTTCTCCATCTTGAAGTTGGACGCCAACAGCACAGCCATTTTCTACATGAATTTTTGAAATAGTCTTGCCTGGCATAAGTTCGCCACCATGTTTCTTCAAGCTATTCACAATGCAATCAGTGAACTTCTGAATACCTCCTTTCGGGTAATATAGTCCTTCCATATATGCAAGTCCCATTACCAACACAGCCCGAGGTGCTATCAATTTAGATGGCGGAATCCCAAGCCAATTGCTTGGGTAGAAGCCTAACAGAAATTTCAAACGTTGGTCTTTGAAAAATGAATCAAGAAGCTGTTTAAACGTTTTTCTACCATGTTTGGCTGTTGTAGGAAATCGACGAGCGAACTTCATCATGCTTAATATGCCTTTTGGAGGTTTAAAATCCGGACTGGTGATTTCCTTGGTCATCTTGG
>CBETPM010000219.1:0-2115 GCA_965538135.1 Candidatus Bathyarchaeota archaeon | reverse complement strand
GAGTTTCTAACACCATTTTTAATAGTCGGTGATGTCTTTTCTCGTCCTCCAAAATAGCGTTTAACAAAAGCTTAACCTTTACATTCTCAACACTTGGGAGAACCTCGCTTATTTTTTGGATAAGTTCGGCTTCCATTTTTATGTGCTTTTCCACCACAGCCCTTTGTTTGTCTAGGTTTTCTTGAGTGAGTGCTTGAGAAACACCAGTTAAGAGTTCAACGGCTGACGCGTACATTTCTGCGTGCTTAACAGAGTCTAAAGATATTCCTTTCAAAACTCCTTTAACTGGCGGATTTTTCATGCCTACTAACGCGTTATTTAACGAGTCCACAATTTGGTTCTCAACTTGAATTTGTGCCTTCATAAATTTTATCAATTCTTCCTTTGAGTTCAACATTTTTCCTCCTTTCTCGGTAAACATGTTAGGCACTATGCATAAGTCTTTCGGCTATTTTTCTGCCAAATTCTTTGCATTTGTCTAGTCCATTCTGGTCAGGAGCATACTTAATCAGCAACGGCGGCTCAAAAACTTGCATTTCAAACCTGTTTTTAATTATTTCAAGAACAAGTCTTGGGGCTTCTCCACTCCATCCGTAAGACCCGAAAGCCGCTCCAATTTTCCCTTTCAAGTTAATATTTTTTACAGCTGCTTCTTCCCAGAGATTCTTGATGTCAATAGTCATGTCATGATGGTATGTGGGAACTCCAACAACTACAGCGTCAAAATCTTCAAGTCTTTCTGGAGAAATGTGATAGGTTAATTCAACTTCAACTCCTTGAACAGTTCTAGCTCCTTCTGCCACTGCATAAGCCATCTTCTCAGTATTTCCAGTACGGCTATAATATAGAATTAGAATTTTAGGCAAAGCAACCACTCCTCATCTTATCTATTCTATATCTGAAAGCTATAAAAGAATTCTTTCAATTATTGTTGTTAATGTTTAGAGGTAGCTTTAGATGGCAAAAATCTTTAAGATGAGACTGGATTAAAACGCATGCATCCCTAGTCGTGGTTGAACCGAATGAATAAATATCCGCGATGAGTATTTTGTAAAATTTCCACACTGTGGTGGAAATCGTTGAATGGGCTTTTAGAAAGAATTAGGGCTGAATTAGCCTTCATACGGGGTAATCTGCTTACTCTAATTGCCAGCTGGTTCTTTGTATTCTTCTCTTTTTCCATGACCTTCTCTTTCGAGTCTCCCTTTTTTAGAGGACTCGGAGCGCCTCCCACAATCATAGGTCTTATGGGTTCTATCGGATCCTTAATGTTAGGGCTTGTTCGAATTCCTGGAGCTTATATCGCAGATAAGTATGGAAGAAGACAAGTTATTGTGACAATGACTTTTGTTATTACTTTTTCTTATCTATTCTACATATTTGCTCCAGACTGGAAATTTGTACTTGTGGGGATGATACTTGCAAATCTAGCCTTGATATACCAACCAGCTCTAGACGCTATACTTGCTGACTCGATTCCGCCTGAAAAGCGTGGAATGGGATATGCAGCAACAAATGTTATTCCTAATATTCCTACAATATTTGCTCCAGCCATAGCAGGCTATTTAGTGGAAAAATATGGTATTGTGCCAGGAATGCGACTGGTGTATAGCACAGTATTTTTCTGCATGTTAATTGCAGCCTTTATCAGACTGTTTTTCCTTCGCGAAACCCTTGAGCATCCACAGAGAATAAAACTAGGAGAAATTGTGGAAGCTTTCAAAAGTTCTATAGGAGCGATTGTGGAAGCTTGGAAAGAAATGCCTAAAACACTCAAATTTGTTACCGTTGCTTTTTTGATGAGTGCCTTTGAAGAGCCCATGTTCAGAATGTTCGCCTCTCTTTACGTTTTTGACATTGTTGGAATAAATGAAATAGAATGGGGATTAGTAAACACTGCTTCCATAACAGCGACACTTATTTTCGGTTTTCCCTTTGGAAAAATCGTGGACAAAATTGGCAGAAAGAAATCTATACTAATCTCATATTCATTTTATATTCCTTCAACTATCTTCTTTTTATCATCACGCAGCTTTCCTCAACTATTAATAGTCTACTTAGTTTTTGCAGCTGGCGGCTGTCTCATAATGCCAGGCTATAACGCGTTACTGGCAG
>CBETPM010000218.1:0-2118 GCA_965538135.1 Candidatus Bathyarchaeota archaeon | reverse complement strand
GTTTGAGTCTGAACAAGTTGTTGAAAAACTGAATTCTCAAGAGTATATAAACGCCTTAAAAGACATTGTGAATTACGTGAAAGGTTTTGGCTTAAAGGCATCCTTAGACACTGAAGGAGACCCTAACGTTTACGCTGTTCCACTCCTTCCAGAAGTGGATTACTATGGAATCATGCCTTATAGTCCAGATCTGGACTGCATGAATGTAACTTATATTGAGTCTTGGGCATCCTATTTCAAAAACAAGGGGAAGCAAGTTTATCTCAGCGAGTATGGTTTTAGAACATGGAAGCCAAAGGAACACTGGAATTTTGGAATGGTTTCCAACGAGACTGTTAAGGCTAAACTAATTAGGGAGTTCGTAGACTGCTGCAAGAAAAACTTTGAGATTTTCACGTATTTTGCGCTTTTTGATGCTGATGGCGGATGGGGGTTGGCAGACAAAGACACACGGGTTCTAAGAGAAAGCGGAATAGCCATGTTAGAAGCTTTAAATCTATAGTTCTTTAAAAATGTCCAGTATAATAGGTTCCTTGCAATGTGGTGTAGCTGAAGAGCATATGTTCTATAACGCATGAGAAGATTATATATAGAAGATATATACATTAATTTAAAACCAAGATTTTCCTATAGTGCCTTTCAGGAATATGAAAAGTCCCAAGAAAAAAGAAAACAAAGGAATATCTAATAGTGTAGTTTTCTGAAAATTTACCATAACCTTTAAAGCTTTAACACCGAAACAACAACTTCCTATCGGAAGGAGAAAATTACATGTCTAAACCCATTAAAGAAGAAAGAAAACCCACAGTAGAAGAATTACTAGCTAAAGCCAAAAAACCCGCACAACTCGCGCCGCCACTCCACAGATTTTACGAAGGAAAAGTTCAAGTCATGCCAAAATGCGCCGTAACAAGCCCGAAAGACTTTGCTATATGGTATACGCCGGGAGTAGCAGCTCCCTGCAGGGAAATTCACGCTGACAAGGACAAATCTTTCGAACTTACAAACAGATGGAATTATGTTGCCGTAGTCTCGGACGGTACCCGCGTTTTAGGCTTAGGCGATATAGGTCCGGAAGCTGCCATGCCAGTCATGGAAGGAAAAGCTTTACTCTTCAAATATTTAGGGGGTGTGGACGCTTTTCCCATATGCCTAAAAACCAAAGACCCTGAAGAAATAATTCATGCATGCGAACTTATAGAACCATCCTTCGGTGGAATAAACCTAGAAGATATAGCAAAACCGAAATGCTTCTATGTTTTAGAAAAAGCAAGAGAAAAACTGCAAATTCCAGTTTGGCATGACGACCAGCAAGGAACAGCCACAGTTATACTAGCCGGACTGATAAACGCCTTCAAAATAGTTGGCAAAGACCCTAAAGAAAGCCTTATAACTCTCGTAGGCGCAGGCTCAGCCAACGTAAGAACTGCCTACGTCCTAATAAGATGGGGAATAAAACCAGGCAACATAATAATGGTAGACACGAAAGGAATAATCTATCCTGGAAGAGAAGACATTAAAAAAGAGGAAAACCAGTGGAAATACGACCTTTCTCAAAAAACAAACACGGAAGGCAGAAGAGGCGACATATCAGAAGCTTTTAAAGGCGCAGACGCAGTAGTAGCTGCATCAAAACCAGGGCCAGGCACAATAAAAAAGGAGTGGGTGGCAACAATGGCTGACAACGCCATAGTTTTTGCCTGCGCAAACCCTATACCTGAAATATGGCCGTGGGAAGCAAAAGAGGCTGGAGCCAAAATTGTGGCAACTGGTAGAAGCGACTTTCCAAATCAGGTTAACAATAGTTTAGGTTTTCCAGCAATTTTTCGCGGAGTCTTAGACGTGAAGGCAAAGACGGTTACTGATGACATGTGCATTGCAGCAGCTCAAGAACTTGCGAAATTCGCTGAAGAGCGGGGAATGCATGAAGAGGATATTTTGCCGAGAATGGAAGAATGGGAAGTTTTTCCAAGAGAAGCCGTTGCATGCGCCCTCAAATCAATAGACCAGGGAGTGGCAAGAGTAAAGTCTAGCAGACAAGAACTTTATGAACGAGCAGTCGCTATAATTCAAAACGCTAGAGAATCTCTGAAAGCGCTAATGAAAGAAGGTTTGGTA
>CBETPM010000217.1:0-2134 GCA_965538135.1 Candidatus Bathyarchaeota archaeon | reverse complement strand
TCCAGAAGACACTACCAGGCTTCGGCGAAATTTTTAGGCTTTTAAGCTTTAAGGAGATTGGTTCAGCCGCTGTTTTGTCCCGCGCCTTGGCTGGAGTGGTGAAAGGCAAAGTTTTCTTCTGCATTCCAGGTTCACCCGACGCTGTGAGGCTTTGTTTTGAAAAGCTTATATTGCCAGAAGCCTCTCACATCGTTAAGCATGCGCGGGAATAACGATGGTGCTTAAAGACAGTTATGGGCGTCCTCTTCTAAATTTGCGAGTTGCCTTAACGAGGCGCTGTAATTTACATTGTGAATACTGCCATATGGAAGGTGAAGATTTTGCAGAAAATGCTACAACGGAAATGACTGTAGATGAAATTGTACATATTGTTAGAATAGCTGTAGAGCTTGGGATTTCTAAAGTGAAGCTTACGGGCGGAGAGCCTCTTATGCGGAAAGATATTGCAGAGATAGTGAAAGGAATCTCAACCCTAAAAGGCTTAAAAGACCTTTCCATGACAACCAACGGGACAATGCTTGCTCCTTTGGCTGAAGAATTATACTCGAATGGATTGAAACGTGTAAACATCAATTTTCCAACATTGGATGAGGAAGTTTATCGAAAGTTGACGGGAAACCGTTTAAATGATGTGTTGGAAGGTGTTAAAGCGGCTGTTTCAGCGGGTTTTTATCCTGTTAAACTTAACATGCTGATTTTGAAAAATGTTAATGAAGATGCTGTTCCGGCAATGATTGATTTTGCAAGGGAAACTGGAACAATTTTGCAGCTTATTGAACTTGAACCCATAAACGTCAGCGGAGCCTATTATTCCACCTATTATAAGTCGCTGAGGGAGTATGAAGAGATTCTGCAGCAAAAAGCCTTAGAAGTAAAAACTAGAAAGTTCATGCAGAACCGTCGCATATACTATCTCCCAGAAGTAACTGTTGAAGTGGTTCACCCCACAGAAAACACTGAATTTTGTATGCATTGCACACGGTTAAGGGTTACAAGCGACGGGAAACTTAAACCATGCCTAATGAGAAACGACAATTTAATAGACATTTTAACGCCCTTACGAGACGGCGCCAAAGACCAAGAATTGAAAGAACTGTTTATGTTGGCAAACCAGAAAAGACAACCATACAACAAAAATAAATAGGCCATATCAAACAACTAAACCATATAGTAACATGTTGGAAAGAAGAAGGATCAACATTCGCGTGGCTATGTTGTCCAGAGAAGAAGTCACGATGTTTTAATGGTTAAGCCGTTGACCGATAACGCTTCTGTTGTCCAAACTTATGGAGACAAATTTTACTTGAGCAGTTTAGATCAGTTCTAAACGGCTAACAATTTTAGAGCTGGACTATTTTAGCCTCTTTTTTAACAGTGTCGAGCAAAGCTATAGTTGCTTTGCCGGTTAGATATCCGCAGACTTCGCCCGGATTCACGATTAACGTTTTGCCTTTTTTGTAGGTTTCCGCTTTATGGGTGTGTCCGTGAACAATTACGTCGAAGCTTTGGCTTTCAATTAGAGTTTTTAGCAGTTCTTCTTCGCTTCCGTGAAGCAGACATATTTTTAAGCTGCTGGCTTCTATTTTTGCAAAGTTTCCCCGAAGCTCCATGTTTGCGTTTTCGTTGAACCTTTTCTTTAGTAATTGGCGGTCTCCATCATTGTTGCCGAAAACTCCGATTAGTTTTGCTTTTAGTTTTTGGAGTTTTGGAATCGTGAAGGGTGCTATATAATCTCCTGCGTGAAGCACAAGTCCAACATTTTCTATGTTTAGCCGTTCCACGGCTTTTTCTATCATGGGAAGGTTGTCATGGGTATCTGAGATTAAGCCTACTAGCATTTTTCCACCCCTTCTTGACATTAATATGCGTTTTAAAGATAAATTCTTCTTTAGATTAGGGTTCTAGAAGTTTGTTCTAGAGAATATTTCGATATTTGGAATAGTTAAACATGCGAAACACTGCTTAAAATGTTCGGAAACCCTTTCCATTGTAGGAAGCGGTTCTGTAAAGGAGTTTAAAAAATGAATCCTTGGGGGCCTAACCCCTCTTCGAAAAGAAGAGATAAGCTTTACATAATTTCGGAGATTTTGGAAATCGCAAAAGAAGGTGTTTTGAAAACTCAGATTATGTATAG
>CBETPM010000216.1:0-2135 GCA_965538135.1 Candidatus Bathyarchaeota archaeon | reverse complement strand
GATATGTTTACCAAGTTCAAGACATTAAAATAGAGAAAACCATTTTCATGCCTTACAAAAAGAACGCAGTTATAGCCATGTATAAAATTCTAAACAAAGCAGGCTCCCATGTGAAATTTCGGGTATATCCCTTAATAAACTGGAGACACATCCACTCCGTGACAAATCGTTGGAAAATGCCTCTCGAATTTGTCCAAAAAAAGCAAGATAGAATAGCAGATGTTAGATTGAGGTTAATAGAACCCGTTTTACTAATGCAAACCACAAGTGGAAAGTATCAAACGAACGGAAGATGGGTGGAAAAACTCTACTATCGCGAAGAAGCCATGCGAAAAGAAAGCTGCCTCGATGATTGCTACCAACCAGGCTTTTTTGAATGTGAAATAAAAGCAAACAAGGAGGAAAAATTTGCAATAATCGCCATCGCAGACGAAAAAGAGACTAAAGCAAGAAAGTTTTTAGATGAAATAGCCAGCTCCTTCTATGATATAAAGACATTATATGAAAAAGAAGTGCAACGGCGCGAACTTCTTTTGGAAAAATTTCACAGGGAACATAGAACACTTTCTAGAAGTGACTGGCTTAGCTGGATTTATCTGGCTACAGACATGTTCATAGTTGAAAGAACAGTTATAGCTGGTTATCATTGGTTTGAGGTCTGGGGAAGAGACACTTTTGTTTCTCTTCCAGGCTTGATGCTTGTCACTGGAAGATTTGAAGATGCGAGAAAGGTTTTCCTAACCTTCAAAGAAAAATGTAAAAACGGGTTGATTCCAAACTTTCTCCCAGATCAATCTGGTCCACCAGCCTACAATTCTGTTGATGCCAGTTTATGGTTTATTAATGCTGTTTTGCAGTATCTGAAATATACTGGCGATTTCAATTTTGTGCGTGAACAATTGTGGGAAACCATAAAAACTATTTTAGAAGAGCATTTTGAAGGAACAATCTTTGACATACGCATGGATTCTGACCGACTGCTTTCTCATAATGCCCAACTAACATGGATGGACACCCTTGTGAATGGGCGACCTGTAACTCCTAGAGCTGGCAAAGCTGTGGAGGTTCAAGCCTTATGGTATAACGCTCTAAAAACGGGGGAGTTGCTTGCTGAAAAGTTTGGCGAAAGCAACTTTGCAGAGAAATACGCCACGATGGCTGATAAGGCAAAAAGAAGTTTTGTTGAAAAGTTTTGGAATGAGGAGAAAAACTGTCTATTTGACGTCATAGAGGGCGAGGCTAAAGATGATTCTTTAAGGCCTAACCAGATTATCGCGGTTGCTTTAGACTTCACCATGTTAGATAATGTTAAAGGCGAGAAAATTGTTGATGCTGTAGGAAAAGAGCTTTTGACACCTTATGGTTTGCGAACTCTTTCACGCAAAGACCCAAGGTATGTAGGTGTTTACAAAGGAGACAGAGCTAGCCGAGATAAAGCCTACCACAACGGCACAGTTTGGCCTTGGCTTCTAGGCCCCTTCACAACCGCCTTTCTTAAAACCAAAGGTTATGCTGATTACAGACGGGAATACGCGCTAAGAAAATTTCTTCTGCCTTTACTTACTGAGCATGTTTACAATGCTGGACTTGGTGTTATTAGCGAAATTTTCGATGGAGACCCACCGCATGCACCTAGAGGATGCATAGCTCAAGCGTGGAGTATTGCTGAACCTTTTAGGGCTTATGCGGAAGACATCATGCAGGTTAGGCCAAAATATGAAAAAGAGGTTCTCCAAGGCTCAATCATGAAATAATTTCTCGTAGGCCTTTCGCCGCAGTTTCCGGCGTAACCGTGTTTATGTACATACCCGTACTTTTTTCAAAACCTGCCCAAATAGCCAGTTTGGGATAAACTTCTAAATGCCAATGATAATATTTTTCATGTTCTCTGCTTAAGGTCATGTGAAAACCATAATTGTATGGGGGGTCGTTCACAAGCTCTTTTAATGCTTTAAAGCATTTTTTCATTGTTTTGGCTAAGGCTTCCACCTTGTTTTGTGGCATATCCAAAAGAGACGTTTCATGTTTCTTTGGGAAAATCCAAAATTCCATGGGGTTGACGCTTGCCCAAGGGGCAAAAACAACAAAATCTGAATTTTCCATAATTAGTCTTGGACCTTTGCTTTCCTCTTCTA
>CBETPM010000215.1:0-2147 GCA_965538135.1 Candidatus Bathyarchaeota archaeon | reverse complement strand
TGGGAAGAAATTCTTTGGAAACTGAACGTGGATAATAATAAAAAAGTGGCCATGAACTACGGAATCTTTGGTATATGTTCAATAATTATTGAATTTTAACTTTGTAAAAAGTTTAGATGAGACCGATGTTTTTCAAAATTTCTTCTACATCAGCGGATGCCTCTTTTGCATGTAATACTCTGCCGTCCATGCAAGATTCAAAGATTTCCTCGTCAAACCTTATCACTCCGTTGATTTCAAGGTTCATATCTTTTGCTTTTTCCTTGACCCGCTCGATTATTTTAGGCGTGGCCTTGTTCAATACTAGCCAGAATTTCTTGTTGAGGTTCTGGAATGTTTCTTTGAGAATTTTTGCTAGTGTTAAGGCTTCAGCCGTTGGATCTGTAACAGCTAGTATGGCGTCACAGCCTTCTTCAACTCCTCTCCCAACATGCTCTATTCCGGCGTCGGTGTCCACTAACACTATTTCATCTTTATCTAATGCTAGATTTTTGAGTAGCGTCTTTGTTAGAAAGTTTAGTGGACATGCACAGCCTTCACCGAAGTTTCTAACTTTGCCTATGGTTATCAGTTTAATTCCTTCCACTGATGTGGAAACGTATTCTGTAGGTAAGTTGTCCAATTTAATTCCTTTACCAGCCTTTGCCAGAGCATTTACGATGTTTACTTCCCCTTTTAAGAATATGCCCTTTTTTCCTCCAAGATATTCAACGATGGGTTTTGGCGGTTTGACACCAAGCAGTTTTGGAAGTAAAACATTGGATTCGTCAGAGTCTATCAAATAGACTTTACGCTTTTTGGGCAACGCCTTAGCCATAAGAACCGAAACCGCGGATTTTCCCGAACCGCCTTTTCCGCACACCATTATCTTCAACCTTAACCCTCCCTGCTCTTGAGAAGTAAAACAGAATTTAACGTGTCAATTAAAACGACTTCAACATTACCCAAACTTATCTCCTCAAACTCCAAATTTTTAAGTTTAATTTTGCCATTTTCCTTAGTAACTAAGGCAATTTCTTCAGCAACGAGTTTCTTACCCGATTTTCCTTCATCCACGTAAACCTTTAGAAGACACATACATATCCATACTTAAGTTCTCATTTTCTAATTTACACCTTTCGTTTATTTCCTTCATGAGTTATCACGTTAATAGGACACTCTCTTTTACATTCCGAACAAAGCGCACAACTCTTGGATTTACGGCAACAGGCAATCCGCCGGGCTGAACCAAAATTTCAGATCGCCAACTTCCATTCAGAAGTCTTCAAGCTCAATCTGCTGGAACTTCGCTAAAAGCCCGAAAAGTTCCATGCTTAGTTTTATTCCTACACCTTCATCATCTTCCTTTTTCTTTTCACTCACCGCATTAGCACCTTACTTCTTTTTCTCCTCTTTACTTCTTATTTTTCCATAGACAAATTTGCTTTGATCACAAGATTTATCATACTATCTCTTGATTACTTAGTGGATTAAAAGAATACTGCAAAGGAGGGTTTGTGGTTATAGGTGCTGAAAAGCAATGGTTGGGAATTTTATGGAATCTAAACTAAAACAAATTTTGAAAGACAAATTCCCAGAAGAAGAAACGGACTCATTAGCAAAAATATTGTCAATGGCTTCAAGAAAAGGAAAAATTTCATACGAAGAAATAGCATCTTTAGGGGGATCGATAGAGGATCTTCTTTTTCTCTATAAGAAAAGATTGTTGATTCCAATCAGAACTGGAAAATCCCTAGCCTGGGATGACAGAACAATACTTTCAGACAAAAAATCGTGGGAACTCTATGAGATGCCTAACGTAGTCCAGAATTTGATCAAAGGAGTTGAAGAAACTGGAAGATGGAATCCTCTTCGTGCAATTCAAAAATACTTAAAAGATATAGGAGAGCCAAAAAGAGCAGAGATTTTAGAGCTTTGTAAAAAGATACTTGGCGAAGTAACTCTTTCTAAAACTAACAAGGTATCGCCAGAACTCTTAACAGAGTATTCGCGTGAACTAGGACTAGATGCAGATAAGACGATCGCAAAACTAAAGGGTGGAGGAGTAATAAGTCCCTGCCTACGTAACCTTAAACTCCAGTATGAAATTAACCCATCACTTTATGTATAAAAAGTTAGATGTCTGGATGTTTAGTATAAAGTAATAA
>CBETPM010000214.1:0-2174 GCA_965538135.1 Candidatus Bathyarchaeota archaeon | reverse complement strand
TAAAGCCATCCTATACGTAAGATATTTGTCATCCGGCGAAAATTTCGGCGGATGCGGCACACTTACTTTTCCGCCACAATATGTACATTTACTTTTTTTTAAAGTGTATCGCTTGCATTTTTTACATTTTCTCAGAAGCCAAACCATCACTTCTGCCTCTTAAACACTCCTTGCCCACCAGCCTTAACAACATTAGAAACCACGTCATCAGCGACTTTTTGTAACGCTTCCTCGGCAAGTTTATAATTTTCCGCTGAAACTTCTATACAATACTTAGGTGCAGCTATCACGTAGAACCGAAGTTTCACACTTCGCGCTTTTTCAGCCTTTTTAGCATTTGTGAACGCTTCTTTGATAACTTTAACGCCGTTGGGCTTCATACAACGAAGCTCAACTATGCCTTTCACTTTAACCATTGGTACACGTATCCGTTCTTTCGCGACTTCAGCGATTACATTCGCGAGTTCTTCTGTCACACCCTTTTTTGTTAAAACCTCCACACCTTCTCTCAAAACCTTCTCAAAACCTTCATACAACCCATATTCTTTCTCCATCAAAGCTCCAACTTTCTCATAAACCTCTTCAAAAGAAAGCCCAGTTTTTTCCGCAACACTACGGAGCAAAGCTTCAGCTTTTCGCTCCCTCTTCCAAGACATAATTTTCTCAATTCTTTCCCTTTTAGTAACTCTCCTTAAGGATAAGTCAATATGCCCCTTCTCAACATCAACTCGTAAAACTTTTAAAACGACTTTTTGTCCTTCCCGAACAAAATCGCGAATATTACGAATCCATGAAGAGGAAACTTCAGAAATATGCAGTAAACCCCGTTTGCCGAACTCATCCAAGCTCACATAAGCACCATAATCAGTAACAGACTCCACCGTAGCCAAAACCAGATCGCCAACTTCCGGCCATTCCTGCTTCTTAAGCGCCATTATAATCTTCATCCATTACTCGAAAACTGCAACTATCTCTCCTTTAATCTTCGCTCTTCCACCAGCGGGCTCCGCAAGTTCTGTTCCGCAAACATTACAGTTAACTCTGTTTGCGGCATGACTAAAAACTATTTGCTCATTACCACACTTTAAACACTTAACCCTTAAGAATCTGCTCCTAGGTTTCGGAATAAGCTTCTCCCACTCAGACATACTACATCATCCCTTTAGACTATTGCAAGCTTTCTTAAACGTATACCATCCTTATGCCTAGTGTAACCGCAAACCTTACACTTAAGCTTCAAAGTCTGCTTCTTAGTAGTCTTCGAGAATTCCCTTTGAAGAGGATACTTTTGCCCGCCATAACCCTTCTTCTCTCTTTTATGGTGCCGTTCGCCCTTAGCCAAGGCTCTACGCTTCCCAGCTTTATAAAGAGACACAGAATGAACCTGATGCTTTTTACACTTTGGACAATAAGTTCTTATCTCTTTTGGCACATCCACATTATCACGACCAGCTCTGCATAAAGAAAACAGACTTACTTTAATAATTTTCGTATTTTAATAGGATTACTTCGTTTCTCTTTTTAAACAATTATCTAAAACGGGTTTACCAGTCAGATTTTAATCAATAACAATTTTTTCAGCTAAGCCTTGCTTTATCAAAATTTTAGCGTTTTCTACTGGTAAAGATCCTACATCTTCGATCTTAAATGGACCATAAGTTTTCAGGTCTACACCAATTATTGCTGGGACAGCTTTAGAAAATCTAAGGGCAGCTCTTTTCTTTTGGTTAATTTCAGATTTCACACTTCTTCCATGCAATAAACCTTTAAGAAAATTAGGCACCGTTTCTTCTAAAGCAAAAAAGCCGGAGAAAATTCTTTCTTCTTCAGATGTCAATAAATTTGATAAAATATTTTCGCCTTTAACCGCCTTTCTTAATAACTTTTTATATCGCGTAGAAACAATATCATTAACCATTTTTTTAGCATTTTTCATTTCTCTTCTAAGAAGAACAGCTTTCAGGGTTTTTCTATCAAGCATACGACTTTCTTCGCCAAGTTTTTTAAAATATTCGGTGATTTTAAGGTAAAAATCAGAGGGAATCTTTCCAAGCTTATCGTTTTCCGTTTCTTGTTTCCAAATTTTGTATAGTTCTTCGTACATTTAATTTGCCACTTCCGCTTTTCCTTTGCAAACGAGGAGTAATGCAGCGGCTGTTGGTAATTCAACTTTG
>CBETPM010000213.1:0-2176 GCA_965538135.1 Candidatus Bathyarchaeota archaeon | reverse complement strand
CCAGTTCTTCAGCCCATTCTGACGTGTATTTGACAATTACCGTAGCGATCGCTCTGCAGCTTCTCCATAGAGCAAAGATTGCCCATATCACTATCAGTATTAAGATTATTGCTGGAATGGCTGGGTTAATTTCAGCTAGGTAGTTTGCAAACAGCATGTATGCCAAAGATACTACAATTACGTGTCCATACCTTTAGGACCCAACGCGCTTTTAACAGCCTCAGCCACAATTCTAGCTGCCGTTAAATTGGCGCGCCGTGCATCTCTCTCCCGTGAACGACTAGAACCTTCTTTTAATATGAGAACAGGCGTTTTGAAAGGTTGACTTAGCCATCTTTAATCAAGCTCCCAACTCTAGGATGTCGCTGGGTCAGGGCAATATTTAATTTTTTCTTAATTTTTTCGATTTGAATGAAAAATAGCAAATCTTATAAGGCGTGATGCCGTACTCCACGTAAATAACCATTCAGAACTCGAATTTTGGAGGTGGACAAGCTTCTCTGATAAAATCGTTAGAAAATTGAAAGAAAAAGGAAGTAAAATACCTTTCACCACAAAGATTAAAGAAGTTATTAAGCCTTCAGGTCAGCCAAAACAGCGTCTTAACTTAGCAGTTAGACGTATCAGGTCAAAAATTAAAAGTATGGATACAGCTCTCGAACGTTTCTCAAAACGTGACAAGGCAATTTTTAAGCGTATTGTAAAATCATATTCAAAGCGTGATACGCTTCGTGCAAGTGTTCTAGCTAACGAGCTAGCTGAGATTCGAAAAGTTGAAAAAATGTTAATGCAAGCAAAGCTTGCCTTAGAAAGCATTTCTCTAAGGTTAAAAACCGTCTCAGAACTCGGTGACATCGTTGCTGTACTAACTCCCGCGGTAAGTGTGCTGAACAATGTAAAATCCAAAATGACTAACATCGTTCCAGAGGCGGATAAAGAATTAGAGGATGTTAGAAAATTGCTAACCGAGATCGTCTCATCTACTAGTCAAACCAACGGCTTACCCGTGAATTTTGAAGCAGCAAATGAGGAAGCAGCAAAAATCTTAGAAGAAGCAGCATCAGTTGCAGAGCAAAGACTCAAGAAGAAGCTTCCGGAGTTACCTGCCGAAGTTTCCATAAAAGAAAAGGTCAAATTAAAGACGTAATAAGCACGATTGAAAGGTTGACTTTGAACAGTTGATTTTAAGGCGTCTTTAAATGCCTGCCAGAAGGTTGCGAGTCAAAATGCATGACGAAAATGGAGACTGTTATACTATAACTTTCGAGGGGAATGGCACAAGGGAAAAAGCTGTTCACCTTTTGGATCTTGCAGAACTGCTTGGAGTTGTACGCAGAAAGAGAGTTGAATGGCCACAACAAACATCAAGCCTGCCAAAACACGGCAAAACACGTCTACTCATCGAAAGAAACTTTCCCCAGGGTTGGTTTTCGTCAAAAGACATCCAAGACGCCTACGAAAAAATATTCAAAGAACCAATTCAGCTTAGCACGGTTTCAATGTACCTTTCTAGAATGGCTAACCGCGGCTTTCTTATGAAAGCAGGAGGACACAGAAATCGACGTTACAGAATGGTCCGCGAAGATTCAATACAGTACCTACTCATGTCAAGCAAAACAAGTCGCTTTTAACGATGTCCCAAGGTTATTAAGAGAAAAGAGGGTGGTCTGCGGCTTGGTTAAGAAACCTGAAAAGGACAAGTTTGAAGCAGAACCCTCATTAAAAGATTTGAAAGAAAGATTAAGGAAGTTACAAACTGAAAAGGAGGATCTCCTTCTACAAGTTAAAAAACTAGAGAAGACTGCTAGAAAAAGAGTTAGAAGCTTGAAAAAGGAAGTAAGAGCTCTACGAAAGAAGGTAAAATACCTTCGAGAGCTATCCAATTCTTAATAATTGTTATAAAGACACCTTCCACAACTGACTTTTTACTCGCTCTCAAGGAAGAGATTTTGATAGATGATGTAAATAACTTTCGAAGGAGTTTTATTTTTTCGTTAAGAATCTAATGCGGTTCACTAACTTTTGGAAGAAACTCTTTTTTGGGATTTTGAAGAAGTCTTCGTCAAATGCAGGATCAAACTCGGGATGATCTTTTCTTAATTTGTCAATTGCATCTTTGAGACATTGGTCTCTCGATAAGCCCTTTGCTATACCCTTTCTTCGGTAGGCAACATAA
>CBETPM010000212.1:0-2177 GCA_965538135.1 Candidatus Bathyarchaeota archaeon | reverse complement strand
TGTTTCCAAAAATTGGTTTGAAGGTGAAAACCGCTCTCTCTGCCTAAACCAGTATAATAATTTATTACTAAGCTTGGGTAGTAATTACACATCGATTCTTGAGAAGTTTCCAGAAATTAACATCACATACTATAATCTTCTGAACGAGACACAAACATTGGATAAAAATCAAATAACGACAGAAAAATTTGATTTCTTACTCAGTAGTTTTTACAAACTATTTAATCTCTTAACGGCAAAAGAACTTGAAAGCATTTTAAGTAAAGCAAACCAGATACAAGTGAGTTTGTGCATCAACTATTCAAAAATAACAGACCAACCAACTCTGGAGTGGTACAACGTCAGTGTATTTTTAGGTACCACATTGTTTGACTTAACAAAGGAAGTAGCTAATGTGACTTATGATTATTATGCAACAATGGAACCTGGACATATAATCATAACATCAATTAACAATAGTACAGCATGGTGGATATGGTATTATTGGGATGAAAATGCAAATGACTGGGTTTGGGGTCCGGTTGGTTGTGACGCTTGGAACTTAAAAAACAATGGAATTTATAAGTGGGATATTTTTCCCTAAAAAGTTGACAAGAGAAACCGAAAGGATTTAAATTATGATTTTCAACTTAAAATCCGTCATTTAAAAAGTATATCTACCTGAGGTTGATTGAATTGACAAAAACTTCAGAAATAATAGAAAAAGCTTACGAAAAAGGAAGGAAGTTTTTGCTTGAACCTGAAGCTAAGACTGTTTGCATGGAATATGGCATTCCCGTTACAAAGTTTAAGGTTGCAAAAGACGAGGCTGAAGCTGTCAAATTTGCAGAAGAGTTGGGCTATCCTGTTGTTTTAAAGATCGTTTCGCCCGATATAATTCACAAGTCAGATGTTGGCGGCGTTATAATCGGCCTGAAAACAGCAGCGGACGTGGAAAAGGCCTACACGCAGATTCTTGAAAACGTTAAAAAGCACAGCCCCAAAGCCGAAATCGTCGGCGTGCTTGTCCAAGAAATGGCTCCCACCTCCACGGAAGTCATAGTAGGCGCCATAAAAGACCCCCAGTTTGGACCAGCCTTAATGTTTGGCCTTGGCGGAATTTTTGTTGAGGTTTTGAAGGATGTAACCTTCAGAGTGGCTCCAGTAACAGAAGATGAAGCCCGCGAAATGATTACAGAGGTTAGGGCTTATCCACTGCTTAAAGGCTACAGAAACTTGCCCCCAGCAGACACGGAAACCATAATAAAAATTATCCAGAACACTTCAAAGCTTGTTATGGAACATCAGGAAATTAAAGAGCTTGACCTTAACCCCATAATGGTTTATGAGAAGGGAGCAAAAACAGTCGATGCAAGAATCATCCTCGAATAAATTCCAGAACTGGCATCGACACGAAATTTTTGCAAAAACATGTGTTCCTCCCGAAACCCCTTTCTTTGTAAGGTTAGACGGTTGGAAATTCAGAAAACTCTCAGAAAACTTGAAAGCTGAAAAGCCCTTTGACGAAAAATTCGCGAAATGCATGGTTTCCTCCGGTAAAACCCTTTACAGAAAAGGCTTCAATCCGGCCTTAACATATTTTGCAAGCGACGAACTAAACATACTATTCTTGAATAGGCCTCCTTTTCGTGGAAGAATCGAAAAAATAGACTCAATATTGGCAGGATTAGTCTCCAGCGTCTTCACTTTAAATCTTCAAAAGCATTTCAGAAAAATTGCAAACGTCTCTTTTGATTCCCGTATTGTCACCTTAACAAGCGAAGAAAGGGCAATCGAATATCTGGCTTGGAGGCAAACCAGCAATTGGAGAAACCATAATAACGCCTATGCCCACTGGATTCTAAGCAAAATAGGCTACAAGCCTAAGGAAATTTCCAGAAAACTTAAGGGACTGAAAACAAGGGAAATCCACGACTTAGCTTTTAAACAAGGCGTAAACTTGGCTAAAACACCACCATGGCAAAGAAGAGGAATTCTTGTGTATAAGACGCCTTTAATGAAGGAACTGGAAAAATGCCTTACCGTTAGATGGAAGATAACAGAAAATTGGAATCCACCACTTTTCACAAAAAATGACGGAGTAAACTTAATCAAACAGATTATAAAATGGACAAAGAGAAAAGAGGAAAACCGTTGTCAACACCCAAAATAGAAGAATTAACCAGAAAACTCCAAGA
>CBETPM010000211.1:0-2191 GCA_965538135.1 Candidatus Bathyarchaeota archaeon | reverse complement strand
ATACTTTCCCATCCTTATAACCTCTTTTTACAAGGATACATTGTTTTAAAGGTTTTAAAAGGCGACGCACTTAAAGAGAAGACATGTTGCGATTACAAATTGTTACCCCTTCTTCATCTTCATTCCTTTAAGGCTGCGAAAAACTTCTGCATACGCTTGAAAGTCTCTAAATACTCTAAACCCCATTTTGTGGACCTGTATTTCTTACGCTCACCCACAGTAACTTCTCTGACAAAACCGTGAGAAACAAGAAAAGCCAAAATTTTCTTTGCTCTATCTACAGGCATGTTCGCCGCATAAGACACTCTCGTTAGCGAACAAACTCCCTTTTTAGCAATAACCTCTATCACATCAACGTAAATATCATATTTCGTTCTTCTGCCTTCCTTGTCCAATAAACATCGTCCTCAAACTTCAACACTATTATTAAATGCTGAAAGCTTAATCTTAATTATGGTTTCCCAAACGCCTCACACTTCCAACGGGGATAAACAATACCATATTCGCTGCAGAAAAGGCGACTTAACAGAATATTTGCTGGTACCGGGCGACCCTGACCGCGTCCCTAAAATCGTTAAATATTGGGATTCTGCTAAAGAAATTTCGTGTTCTCGGGAATTTTGCAGTTTCACCGGCGAATACAAAGGAGTTCCCGTTTCTGCCATATCTAGCGGTATTGGCCCGGCTTGTATGGCTATTGTTGTTAATGAGGCATCACGTGTAGGCGTCCATACTTTCATGCGGGTTGGCAGTACCGGTGCTATAAAAAAGGAGATTAATTGCGGTGACCTAGTTATTTCTTCTGCGGCAGTTCGCCTTGATTATACGAGCAACTGTTATATTATTCCCGAATACCCTGCAGTAGCCAATTACGAGGTTTTACTCGCTTTGATTGAAGCAGCTGAAAGCTTAGGCATAACAAATTATCATGTTGGCTTAACCGCTACAACAGCAGACTTTTACGCTGGGCAACACCGTTTTACAGGCGATTACCAGCCAATGGCCTACAATTTACTGGAGATTCTTCAAAAAGCGGGAGTATTAAATTTTGAAATGGAAGCAGCAACCCTTTTCACTTTGGCGAGCCTTTACGGGCTAAGGGCCGGGGCTATTTGCGCTGTATATGCTAACAGATGCACAAACCAGTTTAAAGAAGGAGCGGGAGAAGAAAACGCCATAAAAGTAGCCAATGAAGCAGTAAGAATATTGTCTGAATGGGATAAGGAAAAACGCGAAAATAAGAAAAAATGGCTCTTTCCATCACTGTTGAAAAGACTGTTATAAAAACGTTTTTACACAAAAAGCTCCTTGTTCTCATTTGCCGGGGTGGCGGAGTGGTTAACGCGCTGGCCTCGAGATCCAAATAAGCCTATAGCGAAAAGGGGCTAAAGAATAGAAGAACAAGTAAGCCAGTGGGCCTTCGGGCTCGCAAGGGTTCAAATCCCTTCCCCGGCGCTTTTAACCAGTTAGGACTTATTTCTGGACTATTTTAGATAAAGAACCTTGATTTATGCGTTAAATGTTAAGGCTCTGGTGGAACAGAATGGAGGAACATAGAAACGTTTAAATGTTTTGTAAACAGTATTGTTTACGGTGACGCACTTGACTCAGGTTCAGCTTAGATTGCCTGAAAAGATGCTTGAGGAGATAGACAAGTGGGTAGCCGAGGGCAGGTTCAAAAGTCGAAGCGACGCCATAAAAACAATACTAAACTTCTATGAAGAACGCGAAAAGACACGCGAATTCTTCAGAATGCTGACAAAACGTAGCGAAGAAGCAAAGAAACACCCCAAATCCCTCATCCCACTCGAGGAGTTGTAGTGGTTTTCACTGTACTTTTGCATCCAAAAGCAGCTAAAGAACTGGAAAAAATTGAGAACACGACAAAAGCTAGAATAATGGAGAGATTGAGGGATTTGAAGGATAATCCCGAAAGAGTTGGAAAAGCTCTGAAGTATTCAAACTTCTGGAGTCTAAGAGTGGGAGATTACCGTGCAATCTACGAAGTCAACAGAACCAGAAGACAAGTCATAGTGCTTTTTGTTGGGCATAGAAAGAAAGTCTATGACGATTTTTCGAAATTGTTTTAGATTATGAATATTTTGAGGAATTGGAGTCGTCTATGGCTACAAAAACTTTAAAGAAGCACTGATTTTTTCAATAATGGAGGATCACTCGTGAGATTGAAGAA
>CBETPM010000210.1:0-2199 GCA_965538135.1 Candidatus Bathyarchaeota archaeon | reverse complement strand
CAGTATGGCTAAAATAAACAGTGGTAATATCTTCATTGTGTTCTACTCTGTATTCGGTTATTCCTAATGTTGAAGCGTTTTCGCCAACAGGATAGTCTCGTTGAGATTTAACCATACTATATCCAACTGCAAGGGCAGTAAGTATTGCTAGCAGAACAACAATTTGTAGCCCTTTAGATTTGGATGACAAAATGCGTTTAATCATCTTTGACTTCTTTCAGATATTTGATTCGAGCAACAATGAAATAGATAGAAGCTCCAATTATATGTGTCAATGCGACAAAAATTATCCAGCGCTTTTGAGTGTCTCCTCTCTCTGCTCTTGTAATTTTGATTAATATATAAACCCAAAAGGCATTACCCAACAATAGAGTAATAAGTACTAGTAATTCTTGCATGCTTATTATTGTCATGTTTCTATCATCTCCATTTGTTCATCACGCGCCCAACGGTTTGCGTTAGTGGTTGGCGGGCGGGCTTGGATAATGCCTGAAAGCAGAAGAAACCTGAATCTAGAAAAATGCTTGTAAATCGCGCAGAATCCCGCCAATCCACTGCACGCTGTGTTAGCCCGCTCTTGGCTTTGCAGAGACTTTGTTGTTCTTGTTCCAGATTATAGCCGCAATGGATGACACGATTGCATAGAAACATAATTCGAAAATTGAAGCGCCCATTGCGAGAAACAAAACGAACCCATACATAACAGGGACAATAGAAAAAACTAGACCTAACCAGTAAACAATAGATTCTGGTAAAGATGTCATAGCCTGATATTTACTTATCCACCGACTTTTTAATAGCCAGGGAGCGGAAATCGAAAAGACGGAGAATACAATAACTACAAGGCGTGAGACAGGTAACAATTCAGGGAGATAACCAATAGGAATGCTAAAATAATTCATCATCAAGGCGATGATCACGAACAAAAACGGAAGAACTACGCCGTATAAAATAAAGCCTATCGAAACGAATTTGCTATTTGGCTTCGTGTCTGCAATATTTGCTGTTGCCTGGGATTTTGGAATGAATAAGACTTTATCTAGTTGTGTGCCGATTAGAGTACTTATTTTAGAACCAATCCAGCGACCAGCAAAATAAAAGACCAACGCTCCAACAACAATGCCGATAAGATTTGACTGTTTGAGCGTTTCAGCGACTTCATACCCCAAAAATCCACCGATTATGATTCCAAAAAAGCGACCAAGATAAATGCCAATAAACTTTACCAAAAAGTCTTTGTTGTTGGCTTTCTTGTGTGAAAACCACGAAACAAAACCTACCAGTGTGCCTTCCCAAATTAGCAAGAAAATAATGATGAGTAATGCAACCCCCGATAACTTGATTGAAAATAGAACAAGCCCCACTGCGCCAATTAGAAGAAAAATGAGATTGGTGAGACTCGATATGAGGATGAAATACAAAAAAGGTGGTATTGTTCTTTTAGAACTTTGCATGAAACATCCCTTGATTTTGCACGAGCGGCCCAACGGTTGGGCTCACCTGCCGCCGTGACAGGCAAGCCGCCAAACTGCCGAAGGTGGTCAGGCGAGCCGGTGTTGGGTTGATGCGCTTGTTGAGCAGTTTTTATTTTTTACACGATAACACGGCAATTAAGCATTAAAAGATTCTCTCGATATAAAGTTTTTTGCGGTCGTTACTTTATTATTTGAACGTCTCGATGATACAGGTGCAATATGCCAAACGACTTGCCTTGTAGAAGAACAACAATTGTTACCACTGGAAGAATGTCTGTCAAAATAAGAGCCAAAGCGAACAAATACTTATTGAAATGCAGATATTGTCCCACTCCTGACAAAAAGACACCCAAGACAAACGGTAAGAAACTCTTCTGCTCAATTGAGATTGAGAGATTACGCTTTTTCTTGACAGCCATATCCCACAAAATCCACACTGCCATTAAGCCAAAATAGACTGCTCCAAATAAATTTGAAGGTGGGTTTCTTGTCCCTTCGTCAATAATAAAACGAGGAAACATGATTTCGCCCATTGCCCAAATTGAAAGAACAATCCATGCTAAAGGCGGGATTAAAACCACGTATCTTGGTTTGTGGACAACTTGAATTCTAGGATTTTTGTTGATTGCTTGACTATCCATTTTCTATGTAGCCTGTTTTGCAAGGAACTGCCCAACGGTTTGCTCACTTGCCGGGGCGGGTGTGACCCTGACGCGACTTTGCT
>CBETPM010000209.1:0-2277 GCA_965538135.1 Candidatus Bathyarchaeota archaeon | reverse complement strand
TTACAGTTCCAAACACCTTTAAAGGAAGCCACAACGTAACCCTTATTGACGAAACCGGAGAAAACGATACAATGCTTTTCACAGTAACAACATCCTATTCTCTAGAAGCCCTACCAGAAATAAAACCTCCATCACAGCGACAAGAAGGAGATTCTGTTCAGATACGATTCAACATAACCGGCGGAGAAAAAAATAAGCTTTACATGGCAAACATAACGGTTCAAGACCCAACAAACACCACTTATTTAACCGTAGAACCAATTAATGTCACCACATCCGAATATGGAAATGCTACAAGAGAACTAACCTTTCCAAGCGATTTCGAAAATGCAACTACAAAATATGTGGGAGAATACAAAATTTTCTTTAACGCCACCCTTGCACAGTCAACTTTCTTCATAGGACTTACTGACTCTACAGAATACCACCGAAGACAAGTAGTAAACATCAAAGCTACAGGTTATGAAGAAAATGAGAATGTAACAATAACAATAGGCAAGGGAGAAGAAATGCTTTACTCGGAAAGCATAAATGCCACTAGTGAAGGAGAAATCCACGCAAATTGGACTATCCCCTTAAACGCCTCAATAGGTATTTACACTCTCAACATCACTTCGACATTCGGAAATACAGCGAAAATTCCACCGGATATCCAGAACTTTACTGTGCCAGGTTTTGACGTGAACGTAACTGCTACTAATCTTGCCGGGGAAACCGTGCCTAATGTCGTTGTAAACGCATTTGAAAATGATGCTCTTGTTGCAAATAAAACAAGCAACATGGAGGGCATAGCGTTTCTGAAGTTGGAAATTGGAAATTACACCTTAGAAGCATATTATAGGAAAGAAAAAGTGGGTGTGCTACCCATTGAAGTTGTTAACGCCACGACGTTAAATTTTCCATGCAACCTTACCAATCTTCAAATCCATGTTGTGGGAATTGTTGAAGGAACAGAATTTCAAATACCAGATGTAAATCTGTTTTTGAAACCAGAAAATCAAACAGCAACAACAGACGAGACTGGAACAGCAGTCTTCCATTCTCTACTGCCAAACGTTTCCTACACCATAAACGCCTCACGCTACAACATCACTTTTAACGTAACCACCATTCCAAGTCTTCTTGTAAACGGAAATACAGTAGCATGGTATAACATACCAATTAATTACCCATCATTCTCCCTTGAAGTAGAAGTGCTTAATCCCAACGCAAACAAACAACCCATAAACAACGCTACAGTAAAAGTTCAAGAATTGACAACGGGGCTTTATTATGAAAGAAAAACCAATGAAAGTGGAAAAGCTCTTTTAACTCCGTTGCTTGGCAGATATATAATCGAAATCTATGAAGAAAACGGAATAAAGTTAAATGAAACGTCGTTCGAATTGTTTGAGGATAAGAATCTGAGCATACATTGTAATCTCTACGGCTTAATAATAAACGTTAAAGTTGTAGACTATTTTGGACAGCCGATATCAAACGTAAATGTAAAACTGCAAAGAGCCAGTCTTATATTTTCAAGCAAAACAGGTGCTGATGGGACAGCAACATTCGCCAACATTGTGGGTGGAAGCATGCAAGCGTACATTTACATAGGTGATCAAACGCAACCCTTTAGTGTAGAAACTTTTTCGGCGGAAAAATCAACAAGTATCGTGATTAAACTAGAAAAGTACATAGTATTAGCCGGTTTTCTAGTTGAAACGGGCCAGTTTGCAACCATATTGATAATTGCTATAACGCTGATACTCCTTATATTAATAGAAGTTTATAGAAGAAGGCATGTTAAAAGTTTGAAAAGCGAAACTTAGAATACTAATAAGAAATTTGAAAGAAAAAAGTTTATATCATTTATCAAAGTCTTATGTAAACAAGAAAGAACACGGTGAAAATTGAAGTTTTGTAGCTATATGAGTTAAAGGTCGTGCATACATTGGCACAAATGAAAATTTGTTCTCAAACATGTAAATATTTCAAATGTGCAAAAAACGCCGCCATTTACCGTAAAGACGGAGTATGGTGCCGCTGGACAGAAGATATGTGCAACGTAGCAAACTGCACCTACGCCCTTTGCATTAAAAGAAGATTGCTTCCAGGAGGAATTTGCGGCGAAACCGTGAAAAGAAAAACGGTGGAAAAGCAGCCTGAAGAAATTGTAGGACCAACGATAAAACTACGGGGAAGAGCTCTTCGTAAAATAGGCGAGAAGGAAATCTTCTAACAACGACTCGATGAAGAATATTATAACACTGTTTAAAAGGGAAGAGTTTGCATGAG
>CBETPM010000208.1:0-2291 GCA_965538135.1 Candidatus Bathyarchaeota archaeon | reverse complement strand
CAAAAATCACCAAATCAACCCGCAAACCCTAATTCAGACGCAACCTACTCTTAAATTACGACATCAAGAGGCAAAGGCTGACGGGAAAAGCATAATAATTGAACCCTTGAGCCCCTAGCCGACAAATACTTTGGAACCTTCCAAATAACAAAATGGCTAAAAGACCTAGACGAGTTTATGATCAAGGTTATGGACAAATGGAGAACCCAGAAGGCTACATAGCACATGCGTCTTATCCGTTCTACTTTCCGCAAAATCCGTAAATTCTCATAATAAAAACACGAGTTTTAAAGTCTAACGTTCAAACTTTTAAGAACTCTCTCAGCAATTTTTCTGGCTTTCCTGCTCTTCTCAAGCGCATCTTTAGCATGGTGCTCCTCATATATGTCGCTTGGAAGCAGCCCAGCGACAGGCTCACCATAGCTCGCCCTACCGTGCTCCGGAGCCATTTCTCTAGCCGAAGCAGCCAGTTCCTTAACTTCGTTCGCTACTCCACTGGGCAGTCTAGCAATTAATCCATTCAACTGATTTGAAGGATCATGGCTCCACGTTGGAACTTCGAAGGTTGCTATAACCGCCTTAGCAAAATTCTCAACAGCTAACTGGGAAGCCGAAACGGTTCCCACCCAATCTCTTAAGGAGAAAAGCCTTTCAGCCCTTTCCAACTGTTCAAGGGCGAGCCTGTATCTGTACTTAACCTCACTTGAAGGGTTAAAACTCATAAAATTCTAACTTCCTTCAAAGGCTTCGGGAGAACCCACCAGCAAGCCTTTCCATCCCTAACCCTTTTCAATCCACTTTTCAAAATTTTCTCCCTAACATTCCGCAAAAAGTTCTCAACGTTTCCAGTCTTGTCGTAACTCCGCCCCAAGCGCTTCCCGCAAGAGGCTGTACAAGCGCCTTCTCCTCATAACACCATCTTCAACCCTACAGCCCTCATGGAGAACGAGCAAGTCCACGTCGCTTCTCTCTCCAGACTCGCCCCTAGCCCTAGAACCAAACAACAATACAGCTTTCACATAAGGCTCCTCAATCCATCGAAGCCTATCCCTTAACAACTCCAAATCCTTAAAGGAATCCATACCCAACCACGACAAAGTACACATTCAAAACTCATAAACTTTCCCCAAAATTCTGATGGCACATACTGGTGATAGTTGACACTGGCATAAGCTTAACAAAACCATGTAGTCCATTTAATCCCCAAATGAATACGCTAAAATATTAAATGACCAAATATAATTGGTGGATCCATGACTGGAAGCACCTCATACTCCCAGACGAAAGCAAAATCAAAAACCTATGAACCTCCAACACCACAGAAAACCTGAAAAAAATTATAACAGCAAGAAACTTATAAAACCTCATAAACATTTAATAAATCCGATATAGAATGCTGACTTCAGAAGATATATTAAAAAAAATCTCAGACAGCATGAAGAATATTAGAAAATATGGAGTTAAAAGAGTCGGCTTATTCGGATCCTATGCAAAGGGAAGCCAAAAGGTTGAAAGCGATATAGACATCTTAGTCGAGTTTGAAAAGGGGAAAAAGACCTTTGACAATTACATGGGGCTCAAACTCTTCCTGGAAGATCTACTCAACGGCAAAGTCGACCTCGTCATATCAGAAGCCATAAAGCCGGAACTGAAGCCACACATTATGAAGAGTGTTAACTATGCAACGACATCCTAAAATATACTTTAAAGACATCTTAAAGGCCATTGAAAAATAGAGAGATACGTAGAAAGACTAATCTTCGAAGAATTCTCAACAAATGAGCTCGTACAAGATGCAACCGTTAGAAATCTCGAAATCATCGGAGAAGCTGTAAAGAAAATCCCAGATGAAGTTAAAAGCAAATATTCTAACATAGAGTGGAGGAAAATAGCAGGGCTCAGGGACGTATTAATCCACGAATATTTTAGCATTGACTTAGAGATCCTGTGGGACATCATTAAAAACAAGCTTCCAGACTTAAAAAGAAAAATGTTAGAAGTACTCGCTAAAATGGAAGAGAATTAAAGAATATGAAATAATGCTCTCCAACTCACTCGCTTTTCAGACTTCGCACTCTATCTTTAAACGTACTCAAAACAAAATCATAGTTAACATCCACACTTTTCAATAAAACATTAAATCCCAATTAACTTGAATACTTTCCAAAACCTAGGGGGAGGGGGTAGATCATCTAATGGTAAAAGTTTCAGTCAATAGATACATCAAACAAGAATCCAAAATGCAAAAGAAACAGAAACAAACATCAAAAACTACGAAAAAGCTTGCTGAA
>CBETPM010000207.1:0-2291 GCA_965538135.1 Candidatus Bathyarchaeota archaeon | reverse complement strand
GCACTGTTGAGGGAATAAATGGTGTGGCGATTATTTGGCTGTGGGCGTGGGAAAGGGAGGCTCCTGCTTCTAAGCCATGGTTGCGAAAGATTGAGACGTATTTAACATAAGGTTTTGATGCTAAGTCTTTTAGTCTATCTCTGTAAGCGTTGATTACATATGTAAGTTGTTTGGTTCTTGCGTCTGCCAGATGCTCATCATGTCTGGGCGATTCTATCACAACTTCATGATGCCCCACTGCTTTAATCACATTGTAATGTTTGCTTATTACTTCCTTGCTTGTTTTCTCTTTGGGCGGTGCAAAAGCTGGGTAAAGGTTAGGCACACAACGTACAAGCCAATTTTTATATCTTAAACCATTCTCATCTTTAACCTTTCTAATTTTTCTTCCAGATTTTAAATAGACTAAAACTGCCGGGGGGGTCATATGCTCGTTGCCGGGGCAAAGAGGGCATATGCTAACTTTCGCCTTTTCACGTTCCCTTTTTGCAAAGTCGGTGGGTCGTCTGCTGCGTTCAGTGGCGATAACAACCCAACGGTCAAGCAAGTAATCTTTTCGAAGTTCGTTGAGTTTCATGGCTAAACCTATTGGCGTAAAAACATTTAGCATTTTCCAAAATGTTAGCTCTGGGCATTCTAACCGTAGTGGACTATAATGCTTCGTTTTTCTCCACTATTTTCTTGTAAACGTTTGCGCTCTTTCGTTTAATGCGTTTTTTACTTTGGAGGTCAACGGCGAATAGGCCAAATTTCATTTTGAAGCCTTTTGCCCATTCATAATTATCTGTTAAAGACCAGTGGAAGTATCCTTTAACGTCTATTTTCTTCTCATTCACGGCCTTTTCCAAAACTTTCAGGTGTTCGATGATAAATTTTGGTCTAAGCTCGTCTTTTTCGTCTGCTATTCCATTCTCTGTTACGTAAAGGGGCTTTCCATATTTTTCCATTGTTTTTAAGGCTTCGAGCAATCCTTCCGGAAAAATTTCCCATCCCATGTCTGACGTTGGCCTTTTATCAGCAGATAGGCTGTTTGGTTGACACGCAAAACCGTATTTTTGTAAAATTTCAGGAACGGCTTGGATTCCCGCAAAGATTCTGGCTAGAAGAGATCTTCTTCCTTTAACAACAAATCTGGTATAATAGTTTACGCCGAGCCAGTCAAGACGCTGTCCAAGGTAATTTTTCAATTCACTTTTTTCTTTTACACCGTTAAGGTTTTCATCTAACCAACCTTCGGTAACGGCTTGAGGAAAAAATCTATTATGCATGTTATCCATAAATTGCGCTGCTTTAAGGTCAATGCCGTCCTTTTTGTCAAGAGGATGGGTTGGGATTACATTGTGTATTAGCCCTACATTAGCTGGACTTGGGCTGTCCGCGTCTGCCTTCACAGTGTCCATATCCTTTATTGCGTCATAGGCGCGAGCATGCGCCAAAGCCATATTTGATGCCGCTTTTTTTGCGGCTCTAAAATTGTTTATTCCCGGCGGAAAACCCGATTGTGGAAACATGTAACTGGCTTCTGCCACCGCCATGGGTTCGTTTAAGGTTGCCCAGTTATCAATAATGTCTCCGAGGCTCCAAGCCATGTAGGCTACATACTTTGTGAATTCCACTATTGTGGCTTCCTCAAGCCATCCTTTTGGGCTTTTGCCAAGTTTTGTGGCGTGAGCTGTTATTGGGTCGTGAATCCATAAGGGAAGCGTAAAATGGTTTAGGCATACAAAAACCTTAAAGTCTTTCGCCCTTAAGTCGTTTATAATTGCCCTATAATGGTTTAAAGCTTCTTTATTCGCCATTTTTTCAAGTTCTTCAACAGCTTTGTCATTTACTTCTATTTTTGCGATTTTGCCGTCGGCAGCCTTCTCAACTCCAACTTTAACGGTTCTTGTACTTTCTGGGAATATTCTGCTCCACTCTATTCCAATTCTGTAAGCGTTTAACCCAAGATTCCTAGCTGCGTCATGGTCTTTACTGTAAAGGTTCCAGTAGTCTACTCCATTTTCAGGCAAGTCTCCGCTTACCACGCCTTTCGCAATGTTTTTGGCGTCGTGAACCCAAACATACCAGTCAGTGTTAACGTCTACATTTTTACCAGCAGGGTCTCCCATTTCAAATTGGAATCCGCTGTTGGATACTCCCCAAAGGAACTTTTCAGGAAAACCCATTAGCACACTTCCAACATATTATAGCTCGCCGCTGCCAGATATAAATAAGCCTCTTTTGGATTGTTTTCTTTCCAATACGGCTATCTCCTACTATAGTTTTTCTTAAGCCCTTTAGAAGATGCG
>CBETPM010000206.1:0-2299 GCA_965538135.1 Candidatus Bathyarchaeota archaeon | reverse complement strand
TTAGGACCTGTTGCCGTAGGGCTGCGTGGGTTCAAACCCCACCCCCCGCACCAAGTCCTTTTTTAAAATGAGCAAAATTTTAGGAGTGTTTGGCTCAGCTAAGAACGATTTGAGGAGATTTTGTTTCTAGGTTCTTTTTGGACATGCTACATTTCGGCTTTCCTGCGCTTCGAAAAGCGCTTCCACACCATTTTTCCATTTTTCAATATAGGTTCTTTATCGATCTGAACTGTTGCTTGAGTCATCGAGGCCCACCAATGGCGATTCTCCCTTGTCCTATTCTTTCCCGTTTTATCTTCATTACCACCAATTCCTATAGTCACTACGCCCAATACTTTGTCATCTTGATTAAAGCCATGCTTTAAACCAGGATTAAGGCCTATCCCGAAAAATCCAAACTTCTTCACATCGCCCTGACCTAACTTCAAGTAGTTTTCAAATGCGTCGATTCCTGCTTGAGCAGAATATTTCACGACTTTTCCATGTTTGAACTCTAAGGTTAATCCTTCAATCTTTTTGGCTTCTCGAACTGGAATGGGCGCATCATAAACTACTGTTCCCTCGGCGCTATCTTCATCCGGCGCGACTTCCACACAGCCTGAAGGCAGAAACTTTACAATACCTTGAGATGCGTCTTTCT
This sequence comes from Candidatus Bathyarchaeota archaeon, assembly GCA_965538135.1. Classification (GTDB taxonomy): domain Archaea; phylum Thermoproteota; class Bathyarchaeia; order Bathyarchaeales; family Bathycorpusculaceae; genus PIXZ01. The sequence goes on along the minus strand of CBETPM010000206.1, from coordinate 1,659 downwards.
TGCTAACTATGCTGTCGCTTGTAATTGGTTTGCGTCCGACCAATTTGAATTTGAGATTTGTACCAAAAGGAGTTTTGACACTCACCTCGTGGCCTTTTTGAATGATATTGGCAAGTTGCCTGGCTTTGTCGGTGATTTCTTGTTGGTTGACTATGCAGCCTGCGAGCATTACTTCTCTCCATTGCGTATACTCTAAACCGAGAGCTTGCGCCCTCTCTTTTGTCACTAGGCAATATTCGATTCCTAACATGCGCACTGAATGTTCTTGGGCGATTTTTCGCCAACTCTCTAAATACTTATTTGAGTTAAAATACCAGACATTGGCAAGTTCCCGTTTCTCTGATGGGATTTTATTCCAATCTATAGGGCTTCGTGGACCAAGCATAAAGATGAATACATTCGTGTGATGTAACGCAGCAGCCTGATGAGCAGGAAAAGTCTCTAAAAGCTTCTTAGGGGTTTCCAGAAGTGACCGCGTCCAATAATTCTCTGCTACAAGGGTGATAAACGGGTGCGCTCCATGTTGCTGGCAAGCAAAAGCTATCTCAGAAGCTAGATCAATTGTATGATCCCAACTATGAATCCAAATGTTTTCTCCTTTCCTTACATCTAAACACACTTCTACAACTTGACGCACAAGTTCTGTAAGGTCTTGCATATGATTAACAACCATAAAATAAGAACCATTTTTTATGCAAATAAGCTTTAACTCCAGTTCAGGTTTCAGCAAACTATGGAGACGAAATGGCATTAGTCGCCTACTTTACAAAAACCGAGAATTTAAACCTAGTTCTAAACCTAACCCCCGCACCAACAGCTGAAACTCAAACTCAGCACTTCAAAAGGTAGATAATGAATCAGCTGATAGAAAAGTACTTATAACATTTCGAGTGGTTGATAAGAATTTATTTCTTAAGTGTTCTCGCTTTAAAGTCTGTTATTGTTATGCCTACTATTTCGTTGTCTGCGATTCGGTACACGACTCCGTCTTCAACTTCAACGCTGTCTTTTGCTTCTCTAGGCTTTCCGAAGCTCATGTATAGCACGTCGGCTTCCTCGTCATACTCTAAATCAATCTTTTTCAGGCTTATTGCAACTTTCTCCATATTACTTCGCCCTTAACCTTAGTGACATTAGAAGTAAAGTAAGCGGTTATAATAACCTTTTCTTCATGAAGCTCACGGTAAATAACCACAAGATATTTTGAACCTATATGAAGTTCAGTGTAGAACTTCAAAGCCTTAAGCTCACCCCTCAATCCCCTAATGACCAAATCAGGATTCTGAACAGTTTCAACTATTTCATGAGTGTAAGCCGCTACTTCTGGATGTCTCGCAACAATGTGATCAAGAGTCTTCTTAGAAAGCTTTATTTCCATTATTCCACCTTCTCTTGCTCACATCGATCTTCGTTTAGTGTCTTATACGATATACTTTCAGGATTTAAGTATAATACTCAGAAATACCAATTACGAAATTTTCCATTATCTCTTGCAAAAAAGAAAAAGAGAGGAATTTATATGATATCTTCTTTGAGGGTGTGTTTCCCTCAACCTCATGCTTCAAAATGAATCTCCAATCAGTTTTTCTAGATCTAGAAACCCGCAAAGAACTTAAAACTCAGTTAAATGTAACTGCCGATGCCAGAAAACGTGGATTA
>CBETPM010000205.1:0-2311 GCA_965538135.1 Candidatus Bathyarchaeota archaeon | reverse complement strand
CAAGTTATTTAATTCCTGTTCCTAAGCCTATATTTCGCATCTAAAAAAAGAAGAAAAAGAAATTCCTCTTGCTTATAATGGTTTTTTGTGTTCAAAGCGTTGAGTAAAAGCCCTTGTGCGCCTTGCTTCTACTGCTAAATTATTATCAAAATTGCTATTCTGGGCAGTTAGACATACTTCACCCTTCCCAATCTATCGGGCTTAGGCAATTAGTGGCATTTTATCTGGCGGCGGCAAATTCAAATAAAGCTCCTTTTTTGCCCCAAATTGAAGTGGTTGCTTAAACTGCGGGTTAAACTCATTCAGTATTTGAGCTAGGCATTCCAAGAGAAGTTCTTGCTCATGATCTACGGGAACAATGCGATACAAAACCTCTCCATTTCTGAGCGAGTTCTCAATAAGGGATAAGTTTTCGAGTTTTTCAATAATTTTTCTGGTAGTTAGGTTCATCCCTCTGTTTTGCATCTCTCTTTCCAACAAACTATAGGCAAGTAAAGCCAACATGTTTAGAAGTAGCATAGCTTCTATGCGATTGTCCTTGTGTAAATAGACAGGAGAAATTTTGAGGTCACTTTTGGCAACGGTGAAGCGTTTTTCTACACCATCTTTTTCTCTATAAAGTTCTAGCATACGCTTATCGGACAGAGACCAATCGTTAGTAACGAGCAAATAACGTCCGTCGCGTTGCATAGCTTTCCACAAAAGCAATCTATCTATACGCCATCGGAGTTGTACTTTCTCTTCATTATCAAGAAATGCCTCAGCACGCATAAATTTGCCAACGGAAGATTTCTTTAGAATTGAGTTTGCTTTTCTTTGTATATTCTCAACGCCTCTATAATAAGATTTTCCTATTTTGGTTTGCAACTCCTTCAGTTCTTGTCCTAGGGCTCGTATTTTCTCTGCTCTATCTTTCCGTAGAGCAGTTCGCATTGGACCACTGAGTACAACCAAACCTTTGTGGTATATGCTTCTCTTTTCTTCTTTATTTTCAAAAGGAACCCTACAAGACCTGCCCCAATAGCCTTTCGGTCCCTTTTCATTCGTTAGCGGGCTGGCATAAAATCCTTTCTCAGGGATATTTATCAACAATTCTTGATGAATTTTCCTGTCCGTTTTTAGCCCTGAAAGATAGCGCAAGTTCTTTTCTTCATAAGCAAAAGCTAGTCTGTCATCAAGATTCGCTCTGTCCCCAATGACCATTGTTCTTTTTGTGGAGTGATTATGTTTTTCTAAAAAAGCCTTCAACATGGTCATATTCTTTTCCATGGTAGCTTTATCTGCACTTCGCCCTGACCAGATTTTGTAGACAAGAGGTATATTGCCATCTGCGCCTACATCCAACCCTATTTTGAATTTTTTCTTGTTTATTGGCGTATTATGAGCAAAACCAAAATCCACATATTCACTATCCGCGTATTCTCCATGAGAAATGAAGGCACTCAAATCGTAAAAAATGACAGAAAGATTAATATCTCCTCGGAGAAGTGCTTGATGAACTACCGCTTGCCATATCTCTTCAATGTTTTCGCTAATCACATCTAGCGTGCGCCCCAATCGATCATCATTGAATTTAGAAGCAGGTACGCCCAATTTGTAAACTAATACTGTGCGTGAGACCCAGTCTGCTATTTTATAAAGCGGACGAGGAGACACCAGACGATTGAGTATGATCAACATCGCTACTGTACCGTGAGCCACTTCGCCTTTTGTTGGCGCAAAGCGATTGATAATTTCGCCTATCTTCAACTTTTCCAGAAAATCATATAAGAAGGGAAGCGCACCTAAATGACGTGCCATTTGTGACTTTATGAGCCAATCTATCACTTGAGCTATGCTCAAGGCACCAGACAAGGATAAACGCGCAAACCAAGCCAGACTTTTTGCTTTCCGATTGGCGACTTTTAATGCTTGGTAGCGTTTCCATGCCCATTTACGCAAACGCCGCCTAGACTTCCATGGAAAAGCCGAGCCATAATACTCATCATAAATCGCTGCCGCCGACAAAACTGGTTGGTTTTGGCTTAAAACATAAGACGGACTTGGATTTATTATGAAAATTAGACAGCTAATTAGCCAGATTAGCCAAAGTGAAACTTGCATACGGCGTGTTTTTGTGGCAGACTGCATTTAGAATCGCTTTCTTTTGTGGTTATGAGTAGGTTTGGATACCTATACTTTGCCACAATTGGAGCGATTCTGCTAGTGTTTGATTTCTTCTGTTTTTTTAAGGTGCGAAATATAGGCTAAGTAACCGATATGATGCAAAAGACCCGTTTGATGTGGATTATTCGTATAAATTCCTCATCCC
>CBETPM010000204.1:0-2329 GCA_965538135.1 Candidatus Bathyarchaeota archaeon | reverse complement strand
TACCCTATAATCCTGCACTGTTCCCCTAGCGGTGCCATAGAACGCGACATTTACGCAATGCTAGAAAAAGCCTACAAAGAACAACGAAAAGGCAAGCCACCCATGCTTCCTATATGGCTGTCGCCTACACAAGTGCGCATAATCCCTATGTCAGAAAAATACCTTGCAAAAGTAGAGAAAATGGCTGAAGAACTGGAGACGCATAATATACGTGTCGACGTTGATGATCGCCCCTTGACACTACAAAAGAGAATTCGAGAAGCTGAAATGGAATGGATCCCCTACATAATTGTTATCGGACAAAAAGAATTAGAATCAAATACGCTTCCAGTGCGGGAAAGAAAATCGGGAAAGATACGAAAAATGAAACTTGAAGACCTAACATCCGAAATAAAAAAGATTATGGAAGGCAAGCCTTTCAAACCGTTACCACTGCCAAAACACCTTTCTAAACGACCACAATTCTACGGTTAACCACGGAGAAAATCAACCATTTTTTGCAAAAAATATATCAAACCAATAATCTGATAGACTAATTCCCCTAACTTGGAGGATAACAATTTGGAAAAAGAGCTTCTTGTCTATATAGACGGAGAGTACTATCCAAAATCGCGAGCAAAAATTTCTGTTTACGACCACGGTCTACTATACGGCGACGGGGTCTTTGAAGGAATCCGAGCATACAACGGGACAGTCTTCAAACTGAAAGAACACATCGACAGACTTTACCGTTCAGCCCACACCATAATGCTACAAATCCCAGCGACCAAAGAGGAAATGACAGAAATAGTTCTGGAAACGCTGCGAAAAAATAACCTAAAAGATGCTTACATACGCTTAGTAGTAACAAGAGGGGTAGGCGACCTCGGACTAGACCCAAGAAAATGTCTGAAACCCACAATCATTGTAATAACCGACACAATAAAACTGCATAAAACCGAAGCCAAAGAAAAAGGCGTCACAGCCATGCTCTCATGGGTTAAAAGAGATCCAGTAGACGCAACAACCCACGAAATAAAATCACTAAACTACCTAAACAGTATACTTGCAAAAATTGAAGCAAATGCAAGCGGCGTGGATGAAGCCATATGCCTTGACAAAAACGGCTTCGTATGCGAAGGCGTGGCAGAAAACATCTTTATAGTTAAAAAAGGCAAAATTTTCACTCCACCAAGCTATACTGGCGCCTTGCCCGGGATAACTGCTGAAACCATCATCAAACTAGCAAGAAAACTGGGATACGAGGTTATAGAGAAGAATATAACACCCTATGAACTGTTTACCGCCGATGAAGTGTTCTTCACCGGAACAGCCGCCGAAATAGTGCCCGTAAGAGAAATAAACAAGCGGGTAATAGGCAACGGAAAACCTGGGCCAATCACCAAGCGGCTGATGGAAAAATTTATGAGATTAGTTCAAGATCCAAAAGAAGGCGTGCCAATTTACCAATAATCAAAGGCCTATACTACCCCCTCTTTTCCATAAACCGTTCTAAACCGTTCAATGCCTCTTCCAACGTGCCAATTGGCGGTAAGAAAACTCCTCTAACATGCCCAGAACCATAAACAGGGTCAAAACCAGAACCGTGGACAAAGAGCACTCCTGTTTCCTGCAAAAGTTCAAGAGCAAACTCCTTGTCTGTCTTCCATTTCCGTCCCACCCCATTAATTTTCGGGAAGAAGTAAAATGCCCCCTCAGGTTTTGTACTGCTTACCCCCTCTATATCATTCAACCTTTTCCAAGCATAATCCCTTCGATCTCTAAGCTTTTCCACCATCTCTTTAACATGGTCCTGTGGCCCACTTAAAGCTGCAACTCCTGCTTTCTGAACAGGCGTGTTTGCGCAAAGCCGAATTCTAGCCTCTTTCTCTACACATTTCCTCAACTCTTCTAGCTGTCCTTTTTGATCATAAAAGTAAACATATCCTAATCTCCACCCAGTCATCAAATAAACCTTCGAAAAACCGTTAAACCCTACCACTGGAACATCTTTAGCCAAGTGAGCTGTGCTGACAAACTTTTTCTCATACGTTATCCTGTCATAAATTTCATCAGACAAGACAGGAACTCCATATTCGCCAGCCAAATCCAGTACCTGCTTAACCGTCTTTTCCTCATAAAGCGCGCCACAAGGATTGTTTGGGTTAATTATTACTATTCCACGGGTTTTCTCCGAAATTTTTCTTCTTAAATCGTCAATATTTGGCTGCCACCCCTCATCTTCTACAGTTTCGTAAGTTAATGGTTTTCCGCCAAAAAATCTCGCATAAGAAATGTAAGGAGGATAAGTAGGTCCCGGAAGAAGAACCTCGTCTCCAACATCAATAAG